>NZ_JBMBTE010000062.1:0-31605 GCF_048897285.1 Rhodococcus sp. O3 | reverse complement strand
AGGCGGTTTTTGTGCGAAAAAGTCCGGTGGAACCAGCATCGGATCGCGTGCGTCGAACCTTCATGAGGGCACTTCGAAGGAAGGGGCAGAGATGCGGCGCGCAATCGCGTTGGTCGTGCTGTCGTCATTGGTGCCGCTGGCCGGCTGCTCCGTCTCGAACTCGGTGACGGGTCGAGCGACCAAAGAGACGCCATCTGAACTGTTCGACCCCTGCACCCTTCCCCACGATGCGCTTCATGCAATCGGGGTCGACCCCGGCAGCGCATCGCAGGACTTCTTCGGAGTCCAAGCGGAAGGTTGGGACGCGTGCACCTGGAAGGCCGAGTGGTACTTCGTGACGGTCACCGCCACATCCGATGTCACCGTTGAGGAATTTCGCGCTCGCCCCCGAACCACCGACTTCCATGCTGTTGAGCTCGGCAATCGCGAGGCCTACACCTTCCGCAGCACCTACGAGAGTCAACTTGGCCTGTGCGACCTCGTCTACTCGAGCTCACAAGGAACCCTGATGCTCCGGGCCAATACGCAGGCAGGAATGCCGATGCACGAAGACCCCTGCAGCGTCGTAATTCGCACCGCCGCCACTCTCGACCCGTACATCCCCGAGTGACCATAGGGACTTCCGATGAACAACCCACAGACTCTGTTCACCCAACTCGCTCGGGAAGCCGAAGCAGGCCAGCTCTTCCTCGAACCCGACGCTGCCATGACCTGCGTACAGGCCTGCACAGACTTTCTCGATGCCCTCCGCGGATTGAAAGATGGAGCCGACTTCCTTCTGTGTAAGGACGCGTTTGGGCCTCTTCCGTCCGCCCAAGCCCTCGGCCAGAAGTTCGACGACAAAGCCGTTGGTCCT
The DNA here is from genome assembly GCF_048897285.1 of Rhodococcus sp. O3. NCBI lineage: Bacteria > Bacillati > Actinomycetota > Actinomycetes > Mycobacteriales > Nocardiaceae > Rhodococcus > Rhodococcus sp. O3. The sequence goes on along the minus strand of NZ_JBMBTE010000062.1, from coordinate 30,749 downwards.
GGTGGGTTCGCCGAGGTCCTCCAGCAGCACATCGACACCGTCACACGTATGAAGGCACTCTTCGAGGCCGCCGGCAAGGCGTACGTCGAAACCGATGCGGAATCGCGCGCCCGTATCGCCGCAGCAGCCCACCCCGACAGATAGGGGAACCGACGCTCGCATCGCTGCGTCCAACCCGATAGGAATCACCATCGAGGAAGGACGACGGATGCGCACAGCCCTCACCGCTGTCCTGCTCAGCGCCTTCGTTGCGACGACCGTGGGATGTTCGATCGACACCGCAATCAAGGGGCGGGCCACCAAGACCGGTCCCGTCACTCTCTTCGACCCCTGCACTCTCCCCGATGAGGCGCTCCACGCCATCGGGGTCGACCCGGCAACCGAGTCACCCGACTTCATGGGCGTCCAATCCGAAGGCTGGGAAGTCTGTGACTGGGAGGCCGACTGGTACTACATATCGGTCTTCACCACCGACGTAACCGTCGAAGAGTTCCGGGAGCGGCCCAGAACCGCCGACTTTCGGGCCGTCGATGTAGGCGGTCGGAACGCCCACACATTCCGCAGCACAGCGGAGTCGCAACGTGGCCTGTGCGACCTCGTCTATCCCACCGCTCAGGGAACCGTCCTTATCCGAGTGGACACGAAAGCTGACGAACAGATCCGCGAAGACCCCTGCACTGTCGTGCTGCGTGCAGCCATCACCCTCGATACCCACATTCCAGACTGACAAGGGCCGCCATGAGCAACCAACAGACGCTGTTCGCCCAACTCGCCCAGGAAGCCGAGAGCGGCCACCTCCTCCTCCAACCCGATGCCGCCGCAACATGCGCAGCGGCGTGCACGAACTTCCTCGACGTGTTGGTCGAACTGAAGCACCGAGCGAACACCCTTCTGTGCAAGGAAGCATTCGGGCACCTCCCCTCCGCCCAAGCCCTCGGTCAGAAGTTCGACGACAAAGCCATCGGCCCCGGCGGCTTCACCGAGGTCCTACAGCAGCACATCGACACCGTGACTCGCATGAAGTACCTGTTCGAGGCCGCGGGCAAGGCCTACGTCGAGACCGAGGGCGAGAACGCCCGCGCCTTCACGGTCATCCCCGGTGGGAGATGACCGATGGGACTTCCTTCGTTCACCGACCTCCTGGCCGGACTGTCGATGCAGACCCTCGCTCGGGGCACGCAGGCCCTGCCCGAAGTTGCCGCGACGATCGATTCGACCAGCGGCACCACCCGCATCGCACTCGAAGCCCTCGACGCGATAGGCGGAATCCACGCGGTCGCCTGGGCGCAGGATCGGGCGGCACGCGAGCGGGGCAACGCCGCACGCGCTGAGCTCGAGTCGTCCTACGGTGTCGCCGCGTCCGGCTTCACCGGTGATTTCGAGCCGCCGGCGGTGTCGGTGATGGAGTTCTTCGAGGGCATGTCCCATGCCGAGATCGTGGAGTTCGTCGAGGCGATGAAGCCGGCGCGGATGCGGGAGAGCGTCGAGGGGTGGGGTCGCGCGCAGGTCCTCCTCGACGACAACCTCGAGGTGTTCCGCACCGCGATCGCGTCGGTGTTCACGGAGCACTGGACGGGGACCACCGCGAGCGCCGCAGGCCGCGGTGTCGCCGACTATTCGGCGAGTCTGACGCAGCTCACCAATGCGCTCGCGTTGGTGACGAACAGCCTCGGTTACGCGAGCGCGGGCATCGAGCAGGTCAAGCAGCGACTCCCGGATCCCCCGCAGTCGACGTGGTCGCACGCGCTTCGCGCCGGTGTCGCGGGTGGATTGACGACGCTGCCGACCGGAACTCTCTCCTTCCGAGTGAACGATCTCTTCCACGCAGAGGAAGAAGCCCGGGCGACTGCCGTCCGCATCATGCAGGAGGACTACGCGCCGACGGTCACGACCGCGGATTCGCGCGTCCCCGTGCTACCGCTCGCGTTCGATCCGACCGCAGACGGCAACGCCGGTTCGGGGGGATATCCCGGAGTCGGCGGCGGACCTGGTTCGTCGGGAGTGGGTCGAGGCAGCGACGGCGGCTCGGGCGGTTCGTCGGTCTCGACATATGCGAAGGGCAGCGGCGACAGCGTGGGCGGGGATCCGAGCAGCTCGACAGCGCCGGGTTCCGGATCCGCCGGTACCGGGTCGAGCGACGCCGGGACACCGGGCTCCCAGTCCTCCGGCTCCGGAGCACAAGATCCCGCGCGCACCACGGCAGCGTCCGCCGATCCCCGCGGCGCCGTGCCTGCGTCTACCGCCGTCTGGCCCGGCGGCCTCTCGTCCGGCTCCGCCGGCACCGTCGGTGGTGGCTCCGGCGTGGGATCACCAGGTGTGGGGTCACCGGGCTCCGGGCTGCCGGGACCGGGCTCGCCGGGCGCGGTCCCACCCGGATTCGTATCCGGTCCGGCCACCGCGACCCCTGCGTCGGGAGCCGCCCCCGGCGCGGCCCGCGGAGTCGGTCGCACGACTCCGATGCCGATGGGCATGATGCCGCCTCACGCTGGCAAGGGTGACGACGAGAAACGCTCCGTGCCCGGCTACCTCGTCACCGAGGAACACGGCAACGAACTGATCGGCGACATTCCCGCCACGACTCCCCCGGTGCTCGGCGCATGAACACGACGTGGCGACTGACGCAGCCCGAGTTCACGGCGGTATGGCAGCTGTTCGGTCGCGACCGCCCGCCGTTCCCGTTCCAGTTCCGCAGCACCGACCGCACCGTCGACGAGGCGTGGGCATCCCGGGCGGAAGCGGCCGCGCGGATGCGTCGCGTCCTGGACGAGGATCTGTACGCGGCGTTCGTGACCCTCGCGGATCCGTCGGTGCGAATCGAGGCCCTGGGCTTGAACCGGCCGGACACGGCGTACGAATCCGCGGTGCGCATCCACGCGGCCGTGCGCGGCGGCCGTGCCGTCGTCCTCAACGAGAGCAGCGACCCGGACGGTCTCGGCCTGGATGTGGCACTCGTGCCGTCGGGTGCCGCCGCCCGCCGGGTCGTCGAGCTGCTGCCGCACGCGGCGCCCGGCCGACGACCGGCCCTGCATCTTCCCGACCGCGAACCGGACACGGGCACGCTGCTGCGCGACAGCCGGTACCGCTCCGCCCGGGAGGTCGCCGCCGAGTTCTTCGATCGGCCCCGGGACTCCACCGGAGAGATCGCGGTGACGCCGGGCGGTGCGGTCGACGCGCGCAGCGGGACCGGAGCGGAGAGCTTCGGGTGGTCGGATTTCACCGGGGACGGTCGTTATCTGATGCGTCGGACGGATCACATCGAGGCGGTTCCGGCTGGGGCGCGTGACGTCGAACAGCGGATTCTCCACTCGGTGGACCGGGCCCTCAGGGCCCATTCGGGGCGTTCGGGGGCGTTCTGAGGGGCACGTCCCCCGTCGGCTTACGGACCGCGCCGAAACTCGAGTAACGTTCTCCGTGAACTGAGCAAGGAAAGGGTGCCGTGACGTCGACGGGGAACATGGTGGGGCTGTTCGCCGGGATCGGCGGACTCGAGCTGGGATTGCGAGATCACGGCTGGAACACCGAGCTGCTCTGTGAGATCGACGCCGGCGCCCAGGCCGTGCTGCGGGCCCGCTTTCCGGATGTGCCGCTGCATTCGGACGTCACGCGACTGCGGTCGCTTCCCCAGCGCACCGAGCTGGTCGCGGCGGGTTTCCCGTGCCAGGACCTGTCGCAGGCGGGCCGGACCGCCGGTATCACCGGTTCCCGATCCGGCCTCGTCGACGAGGTGTTCCGGCTGGTCAAACGCAAGCAGGGCCCGCGGTGGCTGGTCATCGAGAACGTGCCGTTCATGCTGCAGCTCGCGCGGGGATCGGCGATGCGGCACATCACCGACGCGCTCGAGGACCTCGGGTACGCGTGGGCGTATCGGGTGGTCGATGCGCGGGCCTTCGGGTTGCCGCAGCGTCGCCAGCGGGTGCTGATGGTGGCCTCCCGCACCGAGGATCCGCGCGCGGTGCTGTTCGGTGAGGACGCCGGTGCTCCCGACGAGGGTGATCCGGCGGCGTATCCGTGCGGGTTCTACTGGACCGAGGGTGTGCGGGGTCTGGGTTGGGCGGTGAACGCGGTCCCGACCCTCAAGGGAGGTTCGACCGTCGGTATCGCGAGTCCCCCCGCGGTGCGGTTGCCGTCCGGGGAGATCGTCACGCCGGGTCTCGTCGATGCCGAACGGCTGCAGGGTTTCGATCCGGACTGGACTGCGCCGGCCACCGAGGCGCCGGGCGTGCGGACCGGGCATCGGTGGCGTCTCGTCGGCAATGCGGTGAGCGTGCGGATGGCCTCGTGGGTGGGGCATCGGCTGTCGAATCCGATCGACTACTCGCCCGATCACCAGTCGCCGCTGCGTCCCGGGGATCCGTGGCCGAGTGCGGCGTGGGGGGCGAACCGCCGGGCGTTCCGCGTACACGAGTCGCACTGGCCGGTGCAGGAACCGTACGAGGATCTGGGCGGGTTCCTGGAGGATGCGCGGTTGCTGTCCGCACGCGCGACCGCCGGTTTCCTGCGCCGGGCGCGATCGGGCAACCTGCGATTCGTCCCGGGTTTCCTCGACGACGTGGAGAGCCACCTCGATCGGATGGGTGGATTCCCCGAGGCAGCGGCCTGACGGGCTGAACCGGTGTCCGCATCCGAACGTCCCGCGACCGATCCGGTGACGAGTGCCCGGATGAGCCGGCAGCGTCGCCGCGACACCGCGCCCGAGGTGGCGTTGCGTCGTGAACTGCATCGGCGCGGGCTGCGGTTCTTCGTCGACCGCGCTCCCCTTGCGGGCCTGCGGCGCCGCGCGGACCTGGTGTTTCCCCGGCGTCGTCTCGCGGTGTACGTGGACGGATGTTTCTGGCACCGCTGTCCCGTGCACGCGACCGACCCGAAGAACAACTCCGAGTGGTGGGCGGCGAAGCTCGCCGGGAACGTCGCCCGCGACCGGGACACCGACGCGCGTCTCGCGGCGGCGGGCTGGACGGTCGTGCGGATCTGGGAGCACGAGGATCCGCTCGTCGCGGCCGATCGGGTGCAGAACGCACTGACGCCGCCGTCCTGAGGGACGGCGGCGTCGAGGTGGACGTGCTCGGGTCGTGGTGGTCAGTAGGACTGCTGGATCCCCTGGCCGGCGTTGCGGTGGTTGCCGGCGGGCTGGAACCGGTCGGTCCAGGCCGTTCCGTCGTACCAGCGCACGAAGGCGGGGTGTCCGGGATCGCTGTACCAGCCGGCGGGGCGGCCCGGTGCCTCGGGCTCCGTGGTCACCGGCGCTGCGGAAGCCGGAGCATCACTCCGGACCGCCGACGTGGAGGCCGTGGTGCTCGACTTCGATCCGAACACACGAGGGATCAGCAGGGCCAGGGCGGCCAGCAGAGCGACCAGCACCAGCAGTGCGGCGAAAACCCACAAGAAGCTCACCGCGCCATCGTTACATACAAGTTGTATGAAACCTAGCGGAGGCCCCGATGAGTGACCTTCATCGCTTGGTCAGCGCGGCGTACCGGGCGCGATGCTGATCGGCGGTGCCGAACTCGTGTTCCAGGGCCGTCAGGCGCTTGAAGTAGTGCCCGACCGCCAGCTCCTCCGTCATGCCCATGCCGCCGTGGAGCTGGACCGCGTTCTGCCCGATGAACCGCGCCGCCCGGCTCACGGTGACCTTGGCCGCCGAGACCGCGCGCGCCCGCACCGCGCGCTCCGACTCGAGGTTGAGAATCGCCAGGTAGACCGCCGAGATGGACTGCTCGAGCTCGATGTACATGTCGACCATGCGGTGCTGCAGCACCTGGAACGACCCGATCGGCTGGCCGAACTGCTGCCGCTGCTTCGCGTACTCGACCGTGTCCGCAAGCACCTTCCGCATGAGCCCCACGCCTTCGGCGCAGACCGCGGCGGTCGCCTCGTCGAGAGCCTGCTCGACCGAATCCCACGCCTCGCCTTCGGCGCCGAGCAGCGCGTCGGCGGGCAACCGCAGGCCGGTGAACACCAGGTCGGCGGCGCGGCGGTCGTCGATGGTCCGGTAGCTGTGGACCTCGACACCCTCGGGCGGATTCTCAGCGTCGAAGTCGACGAGGAACAGCGACACCCCGTCGGTGTCGCGGCGCTCCCCCGAGGTCCGGGCGGTCACGAGCAGCTTCTGCGCCCACGGGGCGCTGCCGACGACGATCTTCTCACCGTCGAGCACCCACGAGTCGCCGTCGCGGCGGGCCGTGGTGGTCACGTCGTGGAGCACGTTCCCGGAGGTCGGCTCGGTCGCGGCGAACGCGACGACGGCCTCCCCCGCGACGATGTCCTCGAGCACCGCCTCGGCGCGGGCACCACCGGCCCGGGCGAGCAGCCCGGCACCGAGGACGACCGTGTCGACGTACGGCTCGACGACGAGGGCGTAGCCGAGCTGTTCGGCGACGATCATCAGCTCGACGGGACCGCCGTCGAGACCACCGAACTTCTCCGGCACGGTGGCACCGAGGATGCCGAGTTCCTCGGCGAAGCCCCTCCAGATGTGCGGCTGGTGGCCGGCACCGATCGTCGCCGCCTTACGGCTCTCGGCGAGGTCGTAGCGCGACGCGAGGAACTTGGCGATCGAGTCGCGGAGCAGTTCCTGTTCTTTGGTCAGACTGAAGTCCATCAGAGCCCCAATGCTGCTTTCGCCAGAATGTTTCGCTGAATTTCGTTGCTGCCCGCGTAGATCGAGCCGGCGCGATCGTTGAAGTAGCGCAGCGGCGCAACCGCCTGCCATTCTTCGCCGCTGAGGTAGTCGTCGGCGGGAGGAACGAAGTCCGCGATCGGACCGCCGGGCTTCGTCCGGTGCGGCTGGTACACGCGGCCACGCGGGCCGGCCGCTTCCAGCGTCAGCTCCGTGAGCGTCTGACTGAGTTCGGTGGAGAGCACCTTGAGCATCGATGCCGCCGGTCCGGGGTCGCCGCCCGAGGACATCGTGGACATCGTCCGGTATTCGAGGATCTCGAGAACCTCGGTGCGGATGCGCGCGTCGGCGAGCTTCGCCGCGAACACCGGGTCGTCGATCAGCGCGCCGCCGTCGGGGCCGGGCTGCTCGGACGCGACCTCGGCGAGCCGCTCGGCCATCACCTGAAGCGCCGGGGCCGCGGCGCCGCCGCCGCGTTCGAAGATCAGCAGGTACTTCGCGACCGTCCAGCCCTCGTCGATCTTGCCGAGGACGTTGGCCTTGGGCACCCGGACACCGTCGAAGAACACCTGGTTCTGCACCTGCTCACCCGAGGTCATCACCAGCGGGCGGATCTCGATGCCGGGCGAGTTCATGTCGATCAGCAGGAACGTGATGCCCTGCTGCTTGCGGCCGGTCCGCGACGTGCGCACCAGCGCGAACATCCAGTTCGCCTCGGTGGCATGCGTCGTCCAGATCTTGCTGCCGGTGACGACCAGGTCGTCGCCGTCCTCGACGGCCGCCATCGACAGCGACGCCAGGTCGGAGCCTGCCTCGGGCTCCGAGTAGCCCTGGCAGAAGAAGACCTCGCCGGTGAGGATGCCGGGCAGGAAGTAGTCCTTCTGCTCCTGGGTGCCGAACGCGATGATCGCGTGCGCGACCATCCGGATGCCCATCGGCGAGAGCGACGGCGCTCCGGCGAGGATCGACTCCCTGCTGAAGATGTAGTGCTGGGTGAGGCTCCAGTCGCAGCCTCCGTACTCCACGGGCCAAGCCGGTGCTGCCCATCCCCGCTCGTGCAGGATGCGCTGCCATTCCATGCTGGCCTCGTGGTCCGGATACACGCTCGTCGCCGACTTACCGGCGCGGCGTATCTCGGGCGTCAGCTTCTCTTCGAGAAATGCCCGTACCTCGTCCCGGAAGGCCGAATCGGCCTCTGACCACGAAAGATCCATCGATGCTCCCGGTTCTGGGGTGCTCGTCATAGACGACGAGCGGTGAGAATCACCATTAACTTAACAAGCTCAGGCGGAATCTACCGAGGATTTGTGCCCCACGTCAACAGATCCTTTCGATCGCCCTCCGGACCGGATTGCCCGGAGAAGACGCGCTCACACAAGGTTGCGCCCGCAAATCGACGTACTCCACTCCCGACCGCCGGAATAGCATTCTCCAATACGGAAACATCGATCTCGCGCGGTCGGCCCTGCTCGCGGCCGCACACGACCCACAAGGAGGAACGGCGTGAAGTTCTGGTGCGGGACCGCGTTCATGAACACATCCGAGATGCCGGCGGTGGCGCAGATGCTCGACACCAACGGCTACCACGGGATTCTCGTCTCCGATCACCTCGTCTACCCGAAGAACATGAAGACGCCCTATCCGGCGACACCCGACGGCAAGCTCTTCTGGCCGCCGGAAACCGAATGGCCCGACGCCTGGGTGCTCATCGGAGCGATGGCAGCGGTCACCACGAACCTGCATTTCGGCAACAACGTCTACATCGCACCGTCGCGACCGCTGCTCGAGGTCGCCAAGCAGGTCGCGACCGCCGCGGCGATCGCGCGCGGCCGGGTGTCCATCGGACTGTCCGCCGGCTGGATGCGCGACGAGTTCGAACTGCTCGGCCAGGACTTCGACAATCGCGGTCGCCGCCTCGACGAGATGGTCGACGCACTGCGAGCCCTGTGGCAGGGCGGATGGGTGTCGTGGCAGGGCGAGTTCTACGACATCCCCGAGATGATGATCGAGCCGCATCCGCCGCAACCGGTGCCCGTGCTGTGCGGGGGAGAATCCAACGCAGCGCTGAAACGCGCCGCCCGCCTGTGCGACGGGTGGGTGGGCACCGCCTACACCCTCGAGGAAGCCGAACGCGTGATCGGCCGACTCAACGGATACCGACGTGAATACGGACGAGAAAACGAGCCCTTCGAGATCATCGCGACCGTGCGCGGCGAACCCACCCCGGACCTCTACGAACGCGCCGCCGAACTCGGCATCACCGGGGTGATGATCTCGCCGTGGGCGAACTGGGACCGCACCCACGCCGGCGACCACTCGGCCCTGAAGCACCCGGCCGAACGCTACCGGGAACCGATCGAACGGTTCGCCGAGGAGATCGTGGCGAAACTGCCGTAGATCGTGGCTGCCGTAGAACCAGAAAACCCCGCATCGAGATCGATGCGGGGTTTTCGCTGTGCGCCCGAAGGGATTCGAACCCCTAACCTTCTGATCCGTAGTCAGATGCTCTATCCGTTGAGCTACGGGCGCATATCCGTATTCAGTTGTTCCGCCGGTGAACCATACACCAACGTGGCGGAGGCGAGAGGATTTGAACCTCCGGTCCCCTGTAAGGGGGACAACTCATTAGCAGTGAGTCCCATTCGGCCGCTCTGGCACGCCTCCTCGGGGGGTTTCGATTCTCTCGAACCGCCGGACCGAAACATTACACATGCTTCGCCAGTAAATGCAAAACGCCTGGTCAGCGCATGTGCGCGTCGAACCAGTCGAAGATCCTGCGTCGCGCGTCGACGATCGCCGCCTCCTGCGGATCCGTTTCTGGATCGACCGTCGCGTGCTCGACCGGAGGCTCGTCCGGGCGATGCGCCAGCCCCGGATAGCCGACCACGAGCGTCGGCGCGTCCGCACCCGCCGCGGCGTCCTGCAGCCGTTCGACGTCGGCGGGCGGCGTACCCGGGTCGTCCTCCCCGTACAGCCCGAGCCACGGCGCCTGCAGCGACCCGACGATCGACAACAGGGCCGGCGCGTCCGGGTGCACCGGCGTCGTGATGCCGCCCGCGGCGACACTCACCACCGCACCGACCCGGCGTTGGGTGGCCACGACGAGCGCGGCGACACCGGCATCGTCGAACCCGATCAGTCCGATCATGTCGGTGGACACACCCCGGCCCCCGATCCACTCGAAGGCGGCATCGACGTCGGCGAACAGGGCGTCGCCGAACACCTCCACTGCGGAGTGCGCCGGCTCGCGGTGGAACAGGTGCGGTGCGACGACGAGCCAGCGTTCTCCGGCCAACGCGTCCATGAACTGCAGCAATGCCGGCGAGAAGACCCGCGACTCGTGCAGCAGCACGATCGCGCCGCGCGCCGTCCCGTCCGGCCGGATCACCGTCAGCGGGACCTGCCCCGCGTCCCCCGGCAGCGAAGCCGAAACGGTGCTGATGACCTGCATACCGTCAACGATCGCACGACCACCGCGTGTGTGCACGGGATCGCCGAGCGCATAATCGCGTGGTGACTCCACGTACTCGTCCCGACCTTGCCGCTATCCCCGCCTACGTGCCCGGACGGAGTTTTCCGGGGGCTATCAAGCTGGCCAGCAACGAGACGACCGCCGGCCCTCTGCCGAGCGTGCGGGAGGCCATCGCCGAGGCGACGACGACGCTCAATCGGTATCCGGACAACTCGGCGGCGGCGCTGATCGGCGCGCTGTCCGCGCGGCTCGGCGTCGGTCCCGAGCGCATCGCCGTCGGATGCGGGTCGGTGAGCCTGTGCCAGGAACTCGTGCAGATCACGTGCAATGCCGGCGACGAGGTCGTCTACTCGTGGCGGTCGTTCGAGGCGTACCCGGTGGTCGCGGCGGTGGCGGGCGCGACGGCGGTGCCGGTGCCGAACACCGCCGAGCACGGGCACGACCTGCCGGCGATGCTCGCCGCGATCACCGACCGCACCCGCCTGATCTTCATCTGCAATCCGAACAATCCGACGGGTTCGCTGCTGAGCCGCGACGAGCTCGTCAAGTTCCTGGACGAGGTGCCGTCGCACGTCCTGGTGGCGTTGGACGAGGCGTACTTCGAGTACGTGCGTCCCGCCCCCGGCGAGGATTTGCCCGACGGGCTCACCCTCGCGGAGGGCCGCCCCAACGTCGTGGTGCTGCGGACGTTCTCGAAGGCGTACGGGCTTGCGGGGTTGCGCGTCGGATACGCCGTCGCCGATCCCGAGATCATCACGGCGCTCGGCAAGGTGCACACGCCGTTCGCGGTGAATTCGCTGGCCCAGAGCGCGGCGATCGCGTCGCTCGCCGCGGCGAGGGAACTCCTCGACCGGACCGAGCAGGTCGTCGCCGAACGCACCCGGATGTTCGACGCACTGACCGCGGCCGGCTACCCGGTGCCGCCGAGTGCCGCGAACTTCCTGTGGTTGCCCCTCGGCGAGCGTTCGCCGGCGTTCTCCGAGGCCAGTGCCGAGGCGGGCGTCCTGATCCGGCACTACGGCACCGATGGGGCCCGGGTGACGGTCGGCGATCCGCACGAGAACGACGCATTCCTCGCGTTCGCGACCGGCCCGGGTCGCGCAATCGCAGGTCTCGAATAGCCCCGCCTCCGCCCGAACGAGACCTAACCGTTACCTGCAGGTGCCAGGGGTGTGATCCGGCGTTGACACACTCACCAAGCACGACGGCGGACGCGGAGGATGTGGATGGGTGGTCGCGTATCGCGTCGTCGGGGGGTGTCCTTGGCCTTGGCGACGGCGGTCCTGTGGGCGGCGACCGGCCTGGGCCCGGCGGTCGCCCGGCCCCCCGAGGTCGTTCCGCTGCGCCTGATCGCGTTCGGTGACCTGCACGGCAACCTCCTGCCGCCGCAGGGTTCCCGCAGCAAGGTCGTCCGGTCCGACGGTGAGTCCGTGCCGGCCGGGGGTGCCGCCTATCTCGCCGCGTACGTCCGGCAGCTGCGCGGCCAGGCCGAGAACTCGGTGCTGTATTCGGTGGGTGATACGTGGGGTTCGTCCCCGCTCGAATCGGCGATGTTCCACGAGGAGCCGACCGTCGAACTGCTCAACGCACTTGGCGTGAACGCCTTGGCCCTGGGCAACCACGAGTTCGACCACGGCGTCGCGGAGGTGCAGCGTCTGCGCGACGGCGGCTGTCACTCCGAGGGATGCCGATACGTTTCCCCGTTCGAGGGCGCGCAGTTCCCGCTGCTCGGCGCGAATCTGTTCACGGCGGACGGTTCACCCGCGGCGCTGCCGTTCAGCGTCGACTACATCGACGGTGTGCCGGTCGGTGTCATCGGGGTGCTTCCCAGCAACACCCCGGACGTGATCAGCGCCGAGTCCATCGAGGGCCTGCAGTTCGGGGACGAGGTCGAGGCCGCCGACCGCACGGCCGACATCCTCGATGCGCTGGGTGTCCGGTCGATCGTGCTGCTCTACAAGGGCGATCTGCCGGTTCCTTCCGGCCACGACATGTGCGATCCGGAATCCGGTCCGGCCGCGGCCGTCGCCACCCGGGTCTCACCGAAGATCGACGTCATCGTCACCTCCGACGGCGAGAACCACTTCAACTGCAGCTTCCTCGACCCCCTCGGCAAGCCGCGCACGGTGGTGCAGGGCGCCTCCCACGGACGCATCCTCTCGGTCGCCGATCTGACCATCGACCGCGAGAGTCGCGACGTGATCCGCGACCGCACCGTCTCGTTCAACCAGGTTGTCACCCACGACATCGCCCCCGACCCGCGGACCAAGGAATTCGTCGACCGCGCCGTCGACCAGTCCGCATCGGTCGCCGGGCAGTCAGTCGGGACCATCACCGCCGACCTCACCCGCGAGAAGACCGTCGGCGGCGAATCGACCCTCGGCAACGTCATCGCCGACGCGCAGCTCGCCGCGGCGGAATCGACGGGCGCGCAGATCGCGCTGACCAACCCGGACGGCATGCGCGCGGATCTGACCCACGCCGACGACGGCATCGTCACCTTCGGTGAAACCTACGCGGTACAACCGTTCGGGAACCGCCTGTTGCAGCTCGAGGTCACCGGCGCGCAGCTCGTCGCCCTCCTCGAGCAGCAGTTCCAGACCGATGTGTTCGGGCGGCCGTTCGAGCGGATCCTCTCGCCGTCGCACACGCTGCGCTACACCATCGACCGGGCGGCCGAGCCGGGTCAGCGGATCCAGGACGTGGCGGTCGCGGGACAGCCGCTGGACCCCGCCGCGACATACGTCGTCGTCGTCAACGACTTCCTGGCCGCGGGCGGCGACGGCTTCACCGCGTTCACCGAGGGTCGCCGCACGACCGGTGCGGGCGCCGACCTCGACGCGCTGAACGAGTATCTGTCGGCGCACGGTCCGGTCTCGCCGCCGCCGACCGATCGCATCAGCGTTCGCTGAGCCCGAGCGCGCGAGCCAGCGTCGGCCACGCCGACCGCAGGTCGTCCTGCCAGTACGGCCACGTGTGGGTGCCCCACGGCCGATACTCGACGGTCGCGGGAATGCGCAGTTCCCGCAGCCGTCGGTCGAAGGTGATCGTGCAGGTGAACGCGCCGGCTTCGAGTGGGGCGCCGACGGTCAGCACGTCGCTGTCCGCGCCCAGGTCGTAGGGGCCGAGCAGGCCGTTGCCGGTGCTGATGTAGATGTCCTTGCCGCGCAACGCTTCCGCGTTCGTGTACGGGTCGTGTTCCTTCCACGCGGGGTCGCCGGGTGCGCCCCACATGTTGTCGGGGTTCCCGCCCTTGTAGGCGACGGTGCCGCGCACCGAGTCCCGGGCCGAATCACGCGAGATGTCCAGGCAGCCACTGAGTGCCGCAACGCCCTCGTACCGGTCGGGATGGCGGGTGATCAGGGACATCGCGCCCGTCGCGCCCATCGACAATCCACCGATCGCATCGACACCGTTACCGGAGAACTCGGCGTCGACGATCGGTGGAAGTTCCTGCGTCAGAAAGGTTTCCCACCGGTTGGTGCCGAGCACCGGATCCGGGTTGCGCCAGTCCGTGTAGTAGCTGGCGGTGCCGCCGACGGGCAGAACGACGTTGACGTTCTTGTCGGCGAAGAAATCGACGATGTCCGTCTTCTGCGTCCAGGTGCTTTCCCGGTAGTCCGATTCGGAACCGGCGCTGACGCCGTCGAGCAGGTACAGCGTCGGCCGCGGTCCCCGCCCCGACGGATGCAGCACCTGAACCTGAACGATGCGGTTCATCGACGGGGAGTACACGAACAGGGCGGATCGACGGTCGGTGAGGTGCTCGACGTGGTCCAGCCGGGCTGGTGACGACGGATCGGCCGATGCGGGTGTCATACCCAGCAGCGGCATCAGAACGGCGAGGACGAAAGCGGCGACCGCTCCCTTGTACGTACGTCGTGTGTGCATCGATCTCCCCTGGTCCCCCCGACGGCCCCCGGTCCGCCCACCCAACCCTCCGTGGCGTGCCGGGGTCAAGCACCTCGGAGGGTGTGGCGAACCGTGTCCATCGGTTCGGCGGGTGGTCCGGAATCGCACTTACCCGCCGTATCGCGGTGTTACACGGGCCTCGGGTGCACCGTGTCGGATATCCCGTTCTCATTTCGAGAGAATTGGATATGCTGCGGCCATGGGAGACGATTTGGGAGCCGGCGGCCTGCGTTTCGAACGCGAGGGCGCGATCGGCTGGTGCATCATCGATCGGCCGGCGGCGCGCAACGCCTTCACCCCGGCGATGTATTACGGGCTCAAACGAGCGGTCCGGCTCGTCAACTCCGATCCGGACCTCGCCGCGCTCATCATCACGGGCGTCGACGACGTCTTCGCACCGGGCGGCGACCTGGGCGGACGCGCCGAACCCGGCGACAACCTGCCCGACGGCATCGGGCACGACATCCTGCCGTTCCTCACCATTCGCGACAGCCGCGCGCCTGTCATCTCCGCCGTCAACGGCATCTGCCAGGCGGGCGGTCTGCTGGTCGCGATGATGTCCGACATCGCGGTGGCCAGCGACCGCGCGACCTTCCGCGTGCCCGAACTGCTCCGCGGCATCCCCGACGCGACCTTCGCGGCCGCGCTGCCCGCGCACGTCGGCGTCGCGGTCGCGCGTGACCTGATGCTCTCGGCGCGTCGTTTCGACGCCGCAGAGGCCCAGCGACTGGGCGTCATCTCCCGCGTCGTGCCGCACGAGAACCTCCGGGAGGCCGCGCTGCAGGCGGCTCGCGAAATCCTGCAGACCTCCCCCACCGCACGCGCCCAGGTCAAGCGCATGCTCAACGAGCGCTACGGACTCTTCGACTACGAGACGATGCTCGGCGCGCTCGAGACCTCACCCGAACCCCGGGAAGGGATGCGGGCGTTCATGGAGAAGCGGAACCCGAACTGGATTCCGGAGAACCTGCCGGGCTGACGGCCCGCCCCCTTCCGATCCGGGTGGCCGGCGCCCCCTCATTTCCGAGCGAGCGGTACACCCGTCTCCTTCAATCGATCGGATGTACCGCTCGCTCGGAAAGACGAGGGGTGATGACGCGGACCCCCGCCGGACAACAAGAAACCCCTCGCCTGCGATCAGGCGAGGGGTTTCGTGGCGGAAGCGGAGGGATTTGAACCCCCGTTGGTGTTACCCAAGCTCGCTTTCAAGGCGAGTGCATTCGGCCGCTCTGCCACGCTTCCGTGGCAAATCCTAACCATAGGCTGATCACCTGTCGCCGACGGCTGCCGCGACCTTGGTGAATATCTGGGCCAGGGTCTTGATCTGAGACTTGCTGAGCAGGTCGATCAGATTGCGGCGGACGCTCGCGACATGGGTGGGTGCGGCCTCGGTGAGGCGGGCGCGTCCTTCATCGGTGAGGGCGGCCAGCACCCCGCGACCGTCCTCGGCGCAGGCGCAGCGCAACACCAGGCCCTCGTCCTCCATGCGGCGGATCTGGTGGGTGAGACGGCTGCGGGACGAGAGCACGCCGTCGGCGAGGTCGCTCATGCGCAACCGTCCGTCCGGGGCTTCCGACAACAGGACCAGGATGCGGTACTCGGCGAGGGTGAGACCGTGAGCTTCCTGCAGGTCACGGTTGAGAACATCCATGAGCCGATAGTTGCCGTCCATATAGGTTCGCCAGGCGTGCTGTTCCTCGGCGGTCAACCAGTTCGGCTCGTCGTGTTCGGCGCTCACGCGGGAATTGTAGTCAGCACCCCCACCTTCCCGACCGGTAGGTCTGTTTTGCCGCAACACATGCACGCAGTACCCGACATCTCCGGCGAACTGGAACGACGACACGATAGTTTCGAACGCATGCGCGCAATCGTTGTCACCGAACCCGGCGGGCCCGAGGTCCTGCGATGGGACGAGCAGCCCGATCCGGTCGCCGGTCCGGGTGAAGTCCTCATCGACGTCGCCGCGACCGCCGTCAACCGTGCCGACCTGCTGCAGCGTCGCGGCCTGTATCCACCGCCGCGCGGGGCCAGCAACATCCTCGGCCTCGAGTGCTCCGGTGTGATCGCCGAACTCGGCGAGGGCGTGACGGACTGGAACATCGGCGACCGGGTCTGCGCACTGCTGTCCGGCGGCGGCTACGCCGAACAGGTGGCGGTCGCGGCGTCGCAGCTGTTGCCGGTGCCCGAGGGCATGGATCTCGCGGCCGCCGCGTCGCTGCCCGAGGTCGCGTGCACGGTGTGGTCGAACGTGGTCATGGCCGCCGGGCTCGAACGCGGCGAGGTGTTCCTCGTGCACGGCGGCGGCGGTGGCATCGGCACCCACGCCATCCAGGTCGCGAAGGCACTCGGCGCGAAGGTCGCGACCACCGCGTCGGCGGGCAAGCTCGACCGGTGCCGCGAGCTGGGCGCCGATCTGGCGATCGACTACCGCACCCAGGATTTCGTCGAGGAGGTGCGCGCGACCTTCGGTGGCGCCGACGTCGTCCTCGACAACATGGGCGCGAAGTATCTGCCCCGCAACATCGACGTGCTCGCACCCGACGGACGGCTCGTCGTCATCGGCATGCAGGGCGGATCGAAGGGTGAACTGAACCTCGGTCAGCTTCTCGCCAAGCGCGGGCACGTCCTCGCGACGGGTCTGCGCGGGCGCCCCGACACCGGGAAGTCCGGGAAGGCCGAGATCGTCGCCTCGGTCCGCGAGAACCTGTGGCCGCTGATCGCCGAGGGCAAGGTGCACGCCGTCGTGCACGCCGAACTGCCGATCACCGAGGCCGCTGCGGCACACGAGATGCTCGACGCATCCGACACCGTCGGCAAGGTGGTGCTCACGATCAACCGGTGAAGCAGCCCGGTCTCACTCCGTCATCGCGCGCAGCTCGCGGACGAGCTGGTCGATCTCGTAGCGCGTGGTGTACGGGGCGAGGCCGATGCTCACGGCACCGCCCTCTTCGCCGACGCCCAGTGAATCGAGCAGCCGGCTGGCGCCGCGTCCTGTGGTGACGGTCGCGATGCGCCGGTCCGCGAGGTGCGCGGCGACCTTCTCCGCGGGCAGGCCGGGGATCGTGAAGCTCAGCGTCGGCACGCGGCTCTCGGCGCGACCGATCACCATCACACCGGGCAGGTTGTCGAGCTGCCGGGTCAGCCGGTCGAACAACCGGTCCTGGTAGTCCTGCATCGAACTGATCGATGTGATGAGCTTTTCGCGGCGGGTTCCGGTCGCTTCCTCGTCCAGGGACGCGAGGAAGTCGACGGATGTGACGAGCCCGGCGAGCAGCGCGTACTGGTGGCCGCCGACCTCGAGCCGCTCCGGGCCGCGGGCGTTCGGGTCGAGCGACATCGACGGAATCCGGTCGAGCTGCGAGGGATCACGGAAGACCAGCGCACCGATCTGCGGTCCGCCCCACGCCGACGCGTTGACGGTGAGGATGTCCGCGCTCAGATCGTCCATGTCGATGTGCGCGTACGGGGCGGCGCCCGCGGCGTCGACGACCATCAGGCCCCCGACCTCGTGCACGCGGTCGGCGACGACCCGCACGTCCGGGGCCGATCCGACGATCGACGAGGCGGCGGTCAACGCGACCAGCCGGGTGGTCGACGTGATGAGCTCCTCGAACTGCCAGCTGGGCAGGTCGCAGGTTTCGATGTCCACTTCGGCCCAGCGGACCTGCGCACCGTACCGGCTGGCGACCCGCAGCCAGGGTGCGATGTTCGCCTCGTCGTCCAGCCGCGACAGCACCATCCCGGTGCCCAGGCCGAGCCGTGAGCTCAGCGCCTCGGCGAGCCACGCCAGGAGCACGGCACGGTCGGAACCGAGCACCACGCCGGCGGGCTCACCGCCGACGAGATCGGCGATCGCCTCCCGCGCCGCCTGCAGCATCGATCCGCTGCGGCGGGAGGACATGTGCCTGCCCGACGAGGACGCGGTGGAGTTCCGGAACGCCGTGGACACCGTGCGGGAGACCGCGTCGGGTATCTGCATGCCGGCCTGCGGATCGAAATGGGTCCACCCGTCGCCGAGCGAGGGAATCAACCCCCGGATCCGGGCAACGTCGTAAGCCATGCGTGACACTCTAAATCCCGCTGTCAATGAAGTGACGTCCCCGCCCCGGACGAACGTGACGTGGGGTACGCGACGACCGGCCGGGAACAGCGGACATTCCGCACCTCATCCGGGGTGGGGCGACACCACGCCCGCGGAGGAGACAAGATGGAGGTATGACGCATCCGGAGAACGAGCCCGTCCTTGTGATCGGTCCCGACGGTCGGCCGGTCGCGGTCCCCAAGCCCGGCAGCAACGGTGACACGGCCGCGAAGACCGAGGAGAGCGACGCCGAGTCCCTCACCGACATGGTCGAACAGCCCGCCAAGGTCATGCGGATCGGCACCATGATCAAGCAACTGCTCGAGGAGGTCCGGGCGGCTCCCCTCGACGATGCGAGCCGCACCCGCCTGAAGGAGATCCACAAGTCGTCCATCAGCGAACTCGAGCAGGGCCTCGCTCCCGAGCTGCGGGAGGAACTCGAGCGGCTGGCATTGCCGTTCAGCGAGGACGCGGTGCCGTCCGACGCGGAGCTGCGCATCGCGCAGGCTCAGCTCGTCGGCTGGCTCGAGGGGCTCTTCCACGGCATCCAGACCGCCTTGTTCGCGCAGCAGATGGCGGCGCGGGCGCAGCTCGAGCAGATGCGCCAGGGTGCATTGCCGCCCGGGCTGGGCGGACACCCCCACAATCCCGAGGAACGCCAGCAGCACAACCCCGGCAGCCCGGGCACCGGGCAGTACCTGTAGTCCCCTTCGGGGTCCGGGCCGGGCGTGCTCTCGGGCGCGCCCGGTACCCTCGGAACCCGTGTCAGTCTCTGGAGCAGCATCGTGAGCCGGGTCAGCATCGAAACGCGCAATGCGTGCGTCGACTTCCCGATCTTCGACGCCAAGACCCGCTCGCTGAAGAAGGCGTTCCTGGGTAAGGCAGGCGGAGCGATCGGCCGCAACGACTCGGACGTCGTCGTGGTCGAGGCGCTGCGCGACATCACGATGTCGCTGAAGGAAGGCGACCGCGTCGGGCTCGTCGGACACAACGGTGCCGGCAAGTCCACGCTGCTGCGATTGCTGTCCGGGATCTACGAACCGACCCGCGGTGCCGCACGCGTCCGCGGTCGCGTGGCCCCGGTCTTCGATCTGGGTGTCGGCATGGACCCGGAGATCTCCGGGTACGAGAACATCCTGATCCGCGGCATGTTCCTGGGCATGACCCGCAAGCAGATGCTGCAGAAGGTCGACGACATCGCGGAGTTCACCGAGCTCGGTGACTACCTGTCGATGCCGCTGCGCACCTACTCCACCGGCATGCGGGTGCGCGTCGCCCTCGGTGTGGTGACCAGCATCGACCCGGAGATCCTGCTGCTCGACGAGGGCATCGGCGCGGTCGACGCCGAGTTCATGAAGAAGGCCCGCGTCCGGCTGCAGGAACTCGTCGCGCGCTCCGGCATCCTCGTGTTCGCGAGCCACTCGAACGAATTCCTCGCCCAGCTGTGCGACCAGGCGATGTGGATCGACCACGGCCAGATCCGCGAGCAGGGCGGCATCGAAGAGGTCGTACGCGCCTACGAGGGCAATGACGCCGGCGACCACGTGCGCACGATCATCGAAGAACTCGAACGCGAACGCGCGGAACGGGACGGTGTCGTGTCGAACGGCACAGCGGCGACGGGTGCCGCCGGTGCCTGACAGCCCGGAACGGATCATCGGGGTCGTCGTCACCCACAAGCGTCGCGAACTGCTCGGCGATTCGCTGAAGGTGCTGGCGTCGCAGACCCGGCCGCTCGACCATCTGATCGTCGTCGACAACGCCGACGAGAACGAGGTGCGCCTGCTCGTCGAATCCGCGCCTCTCCCGACCACCTACATCGGGTCCAAGCACAATCTCGGCGGTGCGGGCGGGTTCGCCCTCGGCATCCTGCACGCGCTCGCGCTCGGCGCGGACCGGGTGTGGCTCGCCGACGACGACGGCCGCCCCGACGGCCCCGAGGTGCTCGAGACGCTGTTGGCGTGCGCGCATCGGCACGGCCTGGCGGAGGTGTCGCCGGTGGTGTGCGACATCGCCGACCCCGATCGGCTCGCGTTCCCGCTGCGTCGCGGCGTGGTGTGGCGACGTCGGCGCAGCGAACTCGGCGACGAGGATCTGCTGCCCGGCATCGCGTCGCTGTTCAACGGCGCCCTGTTCACCGCCGCGGCGATCGACGCGGTGGGCGTGCCGGATCTTCGGTTGTTCGTGCGCGGCGACGAGGTCGAGGTGCATCGCCGGCTGGTGCGGTCTGGCCTGCCCTTCGGCACGTGCCTGCAGACCGCCTACCTGCATCCGGACGGTGCGGACGAGTTCAAGCCGATCCTCGGTGGCCGCATGCACACGCAGTATCCGGACAACGAGACGAAGCGTTTCTTCACCTACCGCAACCGCGGCTACCTGCTGTCGCAGCCGGGCATGCGCAGGCTGCTGCCGCAGGAATGGGTGCGGTTCGGCTGGTATTTCCTGGTCACCCGACGCGACCCGGCGGGTCTGCGCGAGTGGATGCGGCTGCGCAAACTGGGCCGCGAGGAACAGTTCGACCGGCCCTGATGCGGCGGCCGGCAGGCGTCGCCTGCCGGTCCGCTGATTCCGGATACTCGCGCTGCCGGGTGTCCTCCCCCCTCGCGGTACCGCTGCCGCATTCGTGTGACTTGTGCCACAATGCCCATTCTGGGTAATCTGCCGCCGCAAGCCACGCCCGCGCCGCCCGGCGCAGTGGCGTCTCACAATCCGATTACATGCGTGCGCAGTCCGTTTTATGCTTTTCGTCACAATCTTCTGGGGGAACAGCGATGACAACTCGTACGACCGCACCGACCACTCTCTGCCAGGCGTTCCAGGCGACCGCCGCGAAGTATCCCGACCGGGTTGCCCTGCGCACTCCGGACGACTCCGTCAGCTACACCTGGCGCGCCTACGCCGACAAGGTCCGCACACTCACCGCAGGTCTCGCCGGGCTCGGCGTGAAACGGGGCGACACCGTCGGCCTGATGCTGACCAACCGGCCCGAGTTCCATCTCGTCGACACCGCCGCCATGCACGCGGGGGCCGCGGCGTTCTCCATCTACAACTCCCTCACCGCCGAACAGATCACCTACGTGCTCGGCAACGCCGGCAACAAGGTGATGATCTGCGAGGAGCAGTTCGTCCCGGTGCTGCAGAAAGCCATTCCCGGCACCGCCGTCGAAACGCTGGTGTGCGTCGACGGGCACCCGGAGGGGACCATCACGCTCGACGAACTCGAGGCCGCCGCCGATCCGTCGTTCGACTTCGACGCGACCTGGCAGGCGGTGGAGCCGTCGAACCTGCTGACTCTGATCTACACCTCCGGCACCACCGGTCCGCCGAAGGGCGTCGAGCTGACCCACGCCAACCTCATCGCGGAGATCGAGGCGACCGCCCCGATCCTCAACCCCGGCCCGGACGACCGGATCGTGTCGTATCTGCCGGACGCGCACATCGCCAACCGGTGGGGATCGCACTACACGTCCATCCACACGGGCATGCAGATCACCACGCTCGACGACCTCAAGCAGGCCATCGCGGTCCTGCCGACGGTCCGCCCGACGATGTTCGGTGCGGTGCCGCAGGTCTGGTACAAGCTCAAGGCGGCGATCGACAAGACCCTCGCCGACGAGCCGAGCCCGGTGAAGAAGAAGCTCGCGTTGTGGTCGATCGACGTCGGCCGCAAGCGTGCGCGCCTGATGTCGGACGGCAAGCCGGTACCCAAGGTGCTCGAGCTCCAGCACGCGCTCGCCGACAAGCTGGTGCTCTCCGCGATCCGCAAGAAGCTCGGCCTCGACCAGGTGCGCGCCGCCGTCACCGGTGCCGCCGCGATCTCCCCCGAGGTCCTGGAATTCGTCCTGGCCCTGGGTATCCCGTGCTCCGAGGTGTGGGGCATGTCGGAGACATCGGCCGTGGTGACACTCAACCGGCCCGACGCCATCCGTATCGGCACCGTCGGGCAGGCCGTGGACGGCGTCGAGATCAAGATCGCCGACGACGGTGAGCTCCTCGTCCGCGGCCCGCTGCTGATGAAGGGTTACCGGAACGACCCGGAGAAGACCGCCGAAGCCATCGATGCCGCCGGCTGGCTGCACACCGGTGACATCGCCGAGATCGACGCCGACGGCTACGTGAAGCTGATCGACCGCAAGAAGGAACTGATCGTCAACGCGGCCGGTAAGAACATGTCGCCCACCAACATCGAGGGCGCTCTGCGTGCCGCCTGCCCGATGCTCGGCGGCGCCGTCGCGATCGGCAACGACCGTCCCTACAACGTCGCGCTGCTCGCACTCGACCCGGATGCGCTCGCCGCGTTCGCCGCCGAACACGGTCTGACGGGAACACACGAGGAGCTCGCGCAGAATCCGGTCGTCGTCGAAGCGGTCGACAAGGCCGTGCAGGTCGCGAACTCGAAGCTGGCCCGCGTCGAACAGATCAAGAAGTACAAGCTGCTGCCGAACATCTGGGAACCGTCCGGTGACGAGCTGACCCCGACGATGAAGCTCAAGCGCAAGCCGATCGACGCGAAGTACGCCGAGGAGATCGACAAGCTGTACGCCTAGCAACAGGCTCCATGTCGGGCGATCGGCCGACAGACACGGCCGATCGCCCGACGTAGCATCCGGTGGATGCACCAACGTCGCCATTCCGCACGCCGCACCATGTTCACTGCACTCATATGCGCCATCGCGGTCAGCGGTTGCGCTGCGGGCGCGGAGAATTCGAGCGCACGTGTTTCCTCGACCAGCGCTGCCGCCCAAACGACGAACGTGCTGCAGACGACGAAGCCGACCACCACGCGGACGTCCGCACCGCCCCCCGTTCCGGAATTGTTCGAGGTAACGGGGCAGCTACCGAAAAATGCTGACCTTGTCGGCGACAACCACGTAATCGCAGCATTCTTCGACGTCGACGAAGTCTCGACCTTCACCGTGAGCGGAAAGCCACTCGCATCAACGAAACTCGTGAAGGGCGAGATCGTGAACGTCTGCGATGTTCTGGTTCTGACCAGGCCGGACGGAACATCACTGCTCCTCACCCAACGTTTCGATACCGTCCCGGCTCGGGGTGTCGAGCCCGAAGCCAAGCAGGCATACCTCACAGCGAGGGATACCAAGAATCTCGAAACCGTATGGGAAACGAGATTGATCAGCGCACCCGGGTATTCCAACAACTGCGCCGACAGGGACCAGCTCCGCGTAACCGCGGACGGCAGATGGGTCACGATCAGCGGTATCGGCCCCGACTTCGAGAAATTCCTCGTCGACACCCGCGATGGCAAATCCCGGCCGCTCTCGTACTTCCCCGTCGCTATGGGGAATCGGATCGCGACACTTTCCGACCTGGGCAATCCCGACGACATCACTATCCGAGACCCGGCCGGCGACAATGTTTTCGTGTCTTTCCCTGTCAACGTCTCACAGTCGGCTGTGCCGGGAACGCTGCTCTTCAACGCCACCCGGACGGCCTACGATTGGCTGTGGCTGCCCGACATGCGGCATGTCGTCGTGTACACCGGAGGCGCAGTCGCTCAGGCGCACTTCGTCGATTCCGAATCCGGTGTTGTCACGCAAACCGTGGATCTGCCGGCCAGCGACCGGTTCGGCGGACCGTTCTCGTACGGCGCGGAATTCCAGCTCGACGAGGAAGCGGACCGCTTCTACGTCGCCCCACCCAGGGTGCCCTGCCCGAACGGCTGTCAACTCGTCGCCTACCAACTGTCCACGATGACCGAGGCCTGGCGCCTGGACGGCGTAGAGCGCATCTGTACCGCGGACGGCGGTCAACTGGCCATCGAGATCAACAACCAGGTCGCCGTCCTCGATGCGAAAGACGGGGCTCAGGTCGACTATGCCAGCGACCAGAGATCTTGCGGAGTCGTCTTCGGCTCGTACGGCGTGGACCGGAGCACTGGGTCGGTCCGGCTGCTGGTAGGAGGTAGATAGCCCGAGAAAATCGACGCAGATGTTCGGGATCAGGCAGACCCTCAGTCTCCCTTCTGCACCGACGAGATGTGGGACTCGACGATCTCCTGCGCGATCACGCGCAGCTTGGTGTTGCGGTGCTGTGAGAAGCCCACGAGCTTCTCGAACGCAGCATCGGCGTCGCACCGGAACGTCGCCATGATCAGACCCACCGCTTCCCCCAGCGTGGTCCGGGTCTCCAAAGCCGTACGCAGCTGACCGGATTCGCGTTCCTTCGTCGCGATGAGCTCTTCCCTCAACCGGGACAGTTCCAGGTTGACCCGCACCCGGGCGATCAGTTCGTCGGGCTCGAACGGCTTCGTGATGTAGTCGTCGGCGCCGACCTGCAGACCCCCGATCGCCGCCGACGTTCCGGCTCGCGCGGTCAGCAGAATGACCGGCAGCCGGGCCGTGGCGGGGTCGTCGCGCAACTGCTTCAGCAACGCCAACCCGTCCGGACCGGGCAACATGACGTCACTGAGAACGAGGTCCGGCGGCGAATCCTGAATGCGCTGCAGTGCAGCCCCGACGTCGGCCACCGCCTCGACGTGCCAATCCTGGCGGCGCAGTAGCTTTGTCAGGTAGTGCCGCAGGTCCGTGTTGTCGTCGACTACCAGAATGTGGGGCCGGCCATCAGCGGTGTCCGCCGCAGCGGCGTCGGTCGACTCGTCCACCCACTGCGAACTCTCGACAAGATACGACTCGCTCAAAGCGGCCGGAACATCCTCTGCCACAACGGGCCTGGCGTCGGTCACCACGCGCGGCACCGAGACCGTGAACGTGCTTCCGACGCCGGGCGCGCTCGTCACCGCGGCAGTCCCGCCGAGGGCCTTCACCCAGTCCGACACCAGCGACAATCCCAGGCCCACACCTCCGCCACTGCGACCGGCCGTGCCGTCCACGCGGTGGAAACGCTCGAAGACCCGCGGCGCCTCGTCAGGAGGTATCCCCACCCCGGTGTCCGTCACCGACAGCACCAACCGATCGCCGCCGACGCGCAACTCGACGGTGATCGACCCCTCGAGCGTGTATTTGACGGCGTTGGACAGCAGGTTGAACACGATGTGCGACCAGATCTCCGGGTCGAGATCGATCGGTTCGGCAGCCGCATCGTCGTTCCGGGTCACCAGCGTCAGGCCGGCGGTGTGCGCGATCGGCTGGTAGAGCTCGGCACACGCCGCGGTCAGCGCCGCCGCATCGGTGGGCTGCAGACGCGGACGCACCTGATACCGCTCGGCGCGGGTCGCTTCCAGCAGAACGTCGACGAGCCGCTGCAGGCGCCCCACTGCGCGCTGCGCGATTTCGAGGGATCGCTGCTGCTCGGGGGTGAGGGCAGTAGCGTCGTCGAGGAGGTTCTGCAGCGGCCCGAGCAGCAGTACCAGCGGGGTGCGGAATTCGTGACTGACCGTCTCCAGGAAACGGGTTTTGGCCTTGTCGACTTCGGCGAGCGCGTCGACGCGGCGACGTTCGGCATCGAAGGCGATGCTGTCGCGCAGCAAACCCGAAATTCGCGCGGCGATCAGCGCGACGAGAGCCGCGTAATTGTCGTCGTACGCCAGGTTGGGATTCAAACCGACCGCCAGCACGCCGATCGCGGTGGCGCGACCGGGAACGGTCAGCGGTAGCAACACCACCGAGTCGAGCGGTTGCGCCCCGAGCAGGCGCGTGGGGTCGACGCCGCCGGGCGAGCGGTCGGCGACACCGGTGACGACGACCGGTTCGCGGTTCACCGCCACCTCGTCGAGGACACGTTGGGCATCGGGCCCGAGAAGCCGGTCGGCCCCGTCGCCGATCGTGCCGAGGTCCGCGACCCGGCGCCAGGCGTGCGGTGCGGCAGGTTCGGGGTCCTCGGGGCGGAGGTAGACCGCGGCGACGGGAACGTCGGCCCCGCTCGGGGCCAGCGCCGCCAGTGCCTTGCCGCAGATGTCGGCGACAGAGTGGCCTGCATCTGTGGTCGCGACGGTCCCGAGTCGGCTGATCGCTTCGCGGCGACGATCACCGAGCACCGCGGCGGTGGTATCGGCGGTGGCGACGAACACCCCCGCTACGGCTCCGGTGTCGTCGAAGATCGGGCTGTAGGAGAACGTCCAGTACGACTCCTCGACGAAACCGTGGCGCTGCAGGAACAGCCGTTCGTTCTCGGTGAAGGTGGCCCTGCCTGCCCACGCTTCCTCGGCGAGGGAGCCGACCGCGTGCCAGATCTCCCGCCAGCAGTCCGCGGCCCGCTGCCCGACCGCGGCGGGATACTTGTCGCCGAGGATGGGAACGAACGCGTCGTTGAGGATCTGGATCAGTTCCGGCCCCCACCACACCAGCATCGGCACCTGCGACGGCAGCACGGTGTTCACGGCCATCCGCAGTTCCATGGGCCAGGTCTCCACCGGCCCGAGCGCGGTCGCCGACCAATCGGTGTTCCGGTGCCGCTCGCGGGCGTCGCCGGTGCCGGCGAACAGCCGTTCGGCCGTCCAGCCGGACGATGGGAGCTCCGCCTCCAACGTCGAACTCCTCCGCTTGTCCTGCATGCGGGAACCATCGAATTTTCGCATCGAGTCCACGCTCGGACCACCAGAACGCAGAAGTGTGGGCGTCCGCTGAACGGAGATGATCGCGAATTGGCGCCGCCCCGCGCGACATGCAACCCGACATCATCCGGGTCTCTTTCGGCCCCGTACGATCCGTGCGGTCGTTAACAGGGAGAACGGAACAGGGCAGTGACTGCCGAGAGATGCGCGGGACTTATCAGGGTGGGGAACTGAGACGGTGGGGGTGTGGGCGGCGGCTGCGCTGATCGCTGCTGCCTCGATGATGGGGATGGCCATCCAGCGCAGCGTGGGCCTGGGCTTCGCGTTGACCGCGGCTCCGATCTTCAGTCTCGTCGTCGGCCCGTTCGACGGGGTCCTGCTCGCCAACGCACTCGCGCTCGTCGTGACCAGCACGGTTCTGGTCTCGACCTGGCGAGGGGTGGACCTGCGTAAGTTCGCGGTTCTGGCTGGCGCCGGAGTCATCGCCGTCGTACCCGGCGCGCTCTTGGCCAGCCGGCTCCCGACCCCGCTGCTGCAGATCTTCGCCGGTACCACCGTCACCGTCATCCTGCTTCTGCAACTGCGGCACCGGCACCGGGGCGCACCCGTCGTGACCGAGGCGCCCTGGACGATGCCGGCAGCCGGGGCGGCCTGCGGATTCCTCAATGCCACGGCCGGAGCCGGTGGACCACCCGTGGCGATCTACGCCGCAGCGACCCGGTGGGAGAACCGCTCCTACGTTCCGACCCTGCAATTGACGTTCCTGTGCGTCAACCTCGGCTCACTGCTGGCCAAAGGCCTGCCGACGCCGTCCATCAGGCCATGGCCATGGCCGTTGCCGGGCTCGCGGCCGGCGCCTGGGGTGGGCGCCGACTCGTGCGCTACGCCTCGGAACAAGCATTGCGCCGCGGCGCTCTCACCGTCGCACTGCTGGGTGCGACGACCTTGGTGGTCAGGGGCACCACCGCCTTGCTGTAGGAGTGCCGACACCCCGTGCGCAGTCCCCCGGCGGGACCGACGCCGACCCGAGGCCCTCAACGGTGACGGTCGCGTCGCCGGCGGGCCGTTGAATGCACCGTGCTTCTGACATGCGGTGATCCGCGAAAGGAGCGGTGAGACATGTACTTGCGCCTATTTGAACTGGGCCCGTTCAACTGCTGATAACGGAGATTATGTCAACTTGAGGCTGCTGATCGTTCTCCCCCAACATATTTCGGTGGCGTGCCGACCGTCTCCGATTCCCCTGACGGCGGCCGGCGCTGCGCTCATCCTGGCCCGTCAGGCGGTTCAATCCGCCGCGGCGTGGCCCCGGTGTCTGCTTCCGGACGGCCATCCGATCCTGGGGAGTGCGCAGTGCGTGCGATGCGTGCACGCATGGCACGCAGTGAGTACCGGACCACGGCACCACTCCGGCGTTGTCAGCCGGTGTAGGGCTCGCAGACCGCGCCGGTGATGTAACCCTGCTCGCAACCGTGCTGCGTTTGGATGTCGCCGCTGGTGGGGGCATCACCGCATCGGACGCCGCAGCGCTCGTATCCGTTCACCACGCCGTCACCGTTGCGGTCTTCCTCCGGATCGTAGGGGTAGCCCCCTCCGGGGTTCGGGTTCGGGTTCGTGTTCTCGGCACGCATCGCAGCGCAGGCAGGGTCGGTGGTGGAGTAAGAGCCATCGGTGTAGACAGCGGTCCCCGGGTAATCGCAGTACCGCAGAATCTTGGCCGGCGGTTCGGTCGTTACCGCAGGGACATAGGTGTCGCAGGAGGGTTCGTATCCTGTGGTGCCGTCGGAATACAGGGCAGTCCCGGACTGGTAGATCGACAGATCACCGCATTCGAACGTCACGGGTGCTGCTACTGGCGTGCTACTTGTCGGCGCCGGCGTGACCACGGGACTCGGCGGCGTCGTCGTCACCGCGGTGGAGGTGGGGGTGGTAGATGATGGCGCCGGGGTCGTGACCACGGTCGGCGTCGTGGTCTCCGAGCTGCCACACGCCGACACCGCGATCGCCGTTGCGAACAGGGCCGCACCCACCACAGTCTTCACTGCCACTACACCGCAACTCCCCCACCGCGCGTTACCACCGAGACGATCACCCCGCCCCGCTCAGCGCGGCACGATGTCGCGCAGGGCGGTGACGCCACCGACCTCGCCGAGCGCTCCCCGGAGTCGGAGTTGCTGCTCGATGAGCCAGTCGATCATGTCAGGCCATCGGTCCACGTCGTCGATGTCGCCGAACGGTGAGGTCACCACGATGCGAGCGCCTTTCCGCCCCTCCATGCGGTCCCACACCGCCGCTCGACCGAGCACCGCCTCGAAATCACCACGACGGTCGTGAAGCGTGTCGAAGCGCGCCTGGTTCAGGTCGGCATCACGGGAGTCGAAGTAGAACTGCGCCACTAACGAGCCGTTCACCCACGCCATCGACAGCACCATGCCACCGAGACCGACCGAGGTATTGCACCAGGATGCGTCGGTGGTCCGCGCCCGAGTCCAATCGGGGTGGCGGAGCCGGATCTGCTCCAATGCGGCCTCCCAGAACTGTCGGTAACGACGACTCGTCATCGACGTCCCCGAAGCCGATGCCTTCTTTACCCGCTTTTCCCAGTCGTTCGGTTGCGCCACCAGCTCGAAGTTCGGTGCCGGCTGGGATTGACCGATCCTCACGACCTGGATCACGACACCGAACACGCGCGTGTGCTCATCGGTGCGCTGATTGAGCCAATCGATGGCCGCACGATGTTCGGATCGGAACCCGGTGGTCACCCACACGATCGTGGTGGGGTCGGTCCCGCCGCATAGGTGATGATCTGACCCAGGTGGGTGTGATCCGACGGCGCCAATTGGTTTCGACGATCACGACCTCGCCCGTGGCCTCGTCGTACCCCTTCAGATCCAGACCGAAATCGCCCACCGGATGCTCCGCGACCTCGAGTACCAGATCCATCCCCAGCAGATCGCTCAACACGTCGACGTTCTGCAACAGCCACGGGGTGAAGTCGAGCGCCTCGTGCGGCCAAATCTCCCGGGGCGGAACGATCTGCAGGCGCCCCAGGCTGGAAAAACTCATACACCCTAGGTTGGCAGATCCGCTGCCGACGCCGATCCGACTCACGCATTTGGAGCTTTGAGACTGAACTGCGGAAGGTTGGATAGCCGAGTAGAACGGAGCGACCCAACGTGTCGAGTTTTGCGACGACGAGCGCATCGCCGGCGTGGCAAGCGGCGAGTGCTCCGGGGGAGGCCGGGTCGTTCCCGGTTACATCGGTGTAGCCCTTGTCGGTGTAGATGAGGCCGTGAGCGACGCCGAGGCGTTTGAGGCGACGATTGTGCGGTTTAGGGCGCCTATACGAGACCGACATGCAGGACGGTTATCCAGGACGGATCGGAGGCCAGATTCCGCAGGACGTGATCGAGTGCCGGATGGGTTGCGGGTGTGCTGTTTGAGGATCGCTCACTGGTAATGAAAACTGTTTCCAATTCGATGGCACGCAAACGGGGTTGTGCGTTACATAGATTCGGACACGAGTTTCTTTACATTTTCGACCTGGTCGGACTCAAATCGTGTGAAAGTGTCCGAAAACCATCGTTTCCATTACGCTCAATTTCATGAAGATCGGACTCGCCCGCGTCTCGACTCGAGACCAGCATCCCCACGCTCAGGAAGACGCGCTCCGCGCCGCCGGCTGCGACGAGGTGTTCACCGACCACGCCTCGGGTGTCCTCGCGAAACGTCCGGGTCTGGACAAGGCACTGTTGATGGCGCGCGCCGGCGATCAGATCGTGGTCACCAAACTCGACCGCCTCGGCCGGTCGCTGACGAACCTGATCGACCTGTCGAAGACCCTGCAAGAACGAGGCGTGGACCTCATCGTCCTCGACCAAGGCGTGGACACCTCCACCGCAGTCGGCCGGATGTTCTTCTCCATCCTCGGCGCGATCGCCGAGTTCGAGCATGCCTTGATGTCCGAGCGAACAGCCGAAGGTCTCGCGGCGGCTCGCGCCCGCGGCCGCACCGGTGGGCGGAAGCCGAAACTCGGTGCACGGCAGATAGAGATGGCACGGTCGATGTACGACGAAACTGGCGAGGACGGCAAACGTAGGTACACCGTGGCGCAGATCGCCGCCGAGTTCGGTGTCACTCGCCCTACGATCTATCGGCATCTGCAATCTGCCCTACAGGTGGCTGAACCCCACAAGGG
>NZ_JBMBTE010000061.1:0-32028 GCF_048897285.1 Rhodococcus sp. O3 | reverse complement strand
GGAAACGACCCGGAAATGCAGAACGGCCCCGATCCGTGAAGATCGGGGCCGTTCCGGTGGCAGGTGTAGGATTCGAACCTACGTAGGCGTAAGCCGACGGATTTACAGTCCGCTCCCATTGGCCGCTCGGGCAACCTGCCTGGTGTGCGATCCGGGACCGTGTCCCTGACGCGTTGGAAGAATACAACGCACACCCCCCTGGAATGCAAACCGGGTGGATACGGGGGGTTACGACCCGATAGCGTCGGCATGGAACCTGTACAGAACTCGATCCGAAGTGGAGTGCCTCGTGGCTGATTCGTCGTTCGATGTGGTGAGCAAGGTCGACCGGCAGGAGGTGGACAACGCGCTGAACCAGGCCGCGAAGGAAATCGCGACCCGCTTCGACTTCCGCAACACCGACGCCTCGATCGAATGGTCCGGTGACGAGTCCATCACCCTTACCGCGAACACCGAGGACCGTTTGCTCGCCGCCCTCGACGTGTTCAAGGAGAAACTGATCCGCCGCGACCTGTCGCTCAAGTCGTTCGACGCGGGCGAGCCGACGCAGTCCGGCAAGGTCTACAAGTTGACCGGCACCCTGGTGCAGGGCATCAGCCAGGAGAACGCGAAGAAGATCTCCAAGCTGATCCGCGACGAGGGCCCGAAGGGCATCAAAGCGCAGATCCAGGGCGACGAACTGCGCGTCTCCGGCAAGAAGCGCGACGACCTGCAGGCCGTGATCGCGCTGCTCAAGAACGCCGACCTGGACGTGGCCCTGCAGTTCGTCAACTACCGCTAGGGCGTGTCTCCTGATCCTTCTCGGGTGCGCCGAAATGGGGATTGGGAGATATGCCCTGGGCCCTGTACCGGGCACACACACAGCCCGGTCGCCGTACGCGGCCTGCGCTGGCTCCGACCGTCAGCGCAGGCCGGCCAGGCGCTCGAGACGCTCGATCCGGTCCGCCATCGGCGGGTGCGTCGAGAACAGCCGGCCGACCTTCTCGCCCGTCCGGAACGGGTTGGCGATCATCATGTGCGACTGCGCCGCGATGCGCGGTTCCGGCGGCAGCGGAGCCGCCTGGGTGCCGCGTTCGAGCTTGCGCAGGGCCGACGCCAACGCCAGCGGATCGCCGGTCAGCTCGGCGCCCGACTGGTCGGCCTGATACTCCCGCGACCGGGACACCGCCAGCTTGACCACCGTCGCCGCGATCGGGCCCAGCAGCGACACCAGCAGCAGCGCAAAGGGATTCGCGCCGTCCCGGTTCCCGCCGAAGGCGCCCGCGAACATCGCGAAGTTCGCCAGACCCGAGATCACCGCGGCCATCGCCCCCGCCACCGACGAGATCAGGATGTCCCGGTTGTAGACGTGGGAGAGCTCGTGCCCGAGCACCGCCCGCAGCTCCCGTTCGTTGAGGATGTCCAGGATCCCGCTCGTGCAGCACACTGCCGCATGCCGCGGATTGCGGCCGGTCGCAAAGGCATTGGGAGCATTGGTGGGGCTGACGTACAGGCGCGGCATCGGCTGGTGCGCCGTCGTCGCGAGTTCCCGCACGATCCGGTAGATCACCGGGGCCTGCACCTCGGTGATCGGCTGCGCGTGCATCGCCTTCAGCGCCAGCTTGTCGCTGTTGAAGTAGGCGTACGCGTTCATGCCCACGGCGAAGACGATGGACAGGATCAGGATCGTCGGGTTGCGGAACAGGGATCCGATGAACACGATCAGCGCCGACATACCGATCAACAGCACGGCCGTCTTCATACCGTTCGCATACCCGTGCACCTGGCACCCCTTCCCGAGCACAGACCCCTGTGCCGTTCAACGACCCTGTGTCGTTCAACGAACCGGGGCACGCACCGGGTTCCCGGGGAGTGGACCCCGCCGAATTATCCGACCCGGGCGATCGTGTAGTCCACCAAACGGGACAAAGCGTCGTTCGCCGGACCCTGCGGGAGCGCCGCCAGTTCGGCGTGCGCGCGATCCGCGTACTCCGCCAGCGTGCGCTTGGCCGCCGCCATGCCCGGCGAACGCACGAGCAGCTCGAGAGCCTCGGCGACGAGATCCTCGTCGCTCACGGGTCCGACGAGAATCTCCCGCAGACGATCCGCGTCCGGCCCGGACTCCCGCAGCGCGTACAGCACCGGCAGGGTGTGCACGCCCTCGCGCAGGTCGGTTCCCGGGGTCTTGCCGGACTCGGTGGACACCGACGCGATGTCGATGATGTCGTCGGCGATCTGGAAGGCCGTGCCTACCGCATCCCCCAGCCGCTCGAGCCTGGCGATGTGCTCGGCATCGGCACCGGAGAAGGTGCCCCCGAAGCGACCGCACGCCGCGATGAGCGACCCCGTCTTCTCCCACACCACCCGCAGGTAGTGCTCGATCGGGTCCTGTTCCTGCCGCGCCCCGATCGTCTCGCGCATCTGCCCCGTCACCAGTTCGGCGAACGTCTCGGCGATGATCTGCACGGCGGACGGCCCCAGCGTCGACACCAGCCGCGACGCGTGCGCGAACAGGTAGTCGCCCGCGAGAATCGCGATGCTGTTGCCCCAGCGGGCGTTCGCGCTCGGCGCGCCCCGGCGCATCGCCGCCTCGTCCATCACGTCGTCGTGGTACAGCGTCGCCAGGTGCACGAGCTCAACGACCGTCGCCGCCGTCACCAGCGACGGATCCGTCGGATTCCGCCCGAGCTGACCGGTCAGCACCGTGAACAGCGGGCGGAAACGCTTACCGCCCGCCTTCGCCAGATGCAGTGCTGCCTCGGTCAGGAAGTCTTCGCCGTCGGACAGTTCCTGCACGAGCAGTTCCTCGACCCGGACGAGTCCGTCCCGCACGGTGGCCGCCAGGTCCGGATCGCCGAGATCGACCCCGGCCACCACGGTTCCCGACACCGAGCCGGACGAACCGGCGGTCTGCGCCGCCCCCTCAGTGCTCACGATGAAGTACCCATCCTGTTCTGTCGCCTCGGCTCCACCGTAGTGAACCTAGCCGTTCCCCCGGTCGGCCACCTCGTCGAGGCACCGAACCTACACCTGACAAGATGGGCACGTGGTGGAACAACCCTCCGCGCGCGCGTCGCGCCAGGCCGACAATGCCCTGCCCGAAAGCACCGATGTCCTCGTCATCGGTGCTGGTCCCGCCGGTTCGTCCGCTGCAGCCTGGGCGGCCCGGAAGGGACACGACGTGCTGCTTGTCGACGCGGCGACCTTCCCGCGCGACAAGACGTGCGGCGACGGCCTGACCCCGCGCGCCGTCGCCGAACTCGATCGCCTCGGGCTCGGCGACTGGCTGCGCACCCACACCGTCAACCGCGGCCTGCGCCTCGAAGGGTTCGGGCAGCGCCTCGAACTGCCGTGGCCGGACGGCTCGTTCCCCACCCAGGGCAGCGCGGTCCCGCGCACCGAACTCGACGACCGCATCCGCCGCGCCGCCGTCGAAGCCGGGGCGCACATGGTCGACGGCGCGAAGGCCGTCTCGGTCGACCGCGACGGCGACCGCATCACCGCCGTGACGATGCGCACGTCCGCCGGACTGCGGACCGTCGCATGCCGGCGCCTCGTCGTCGCGGACGGCGTCCGCTCCCCGCTGGGCAAGATCCTCGGCCGGACCTGGCACCGCGACACCGCCTACGGCGTCGCGGCCCGCGCCTACGCCGCATCCCCGCGCAGCGACGACCCGTGGATCACCTCGCACCTCGAACTGCGCGATCCCTCCGGCGCCCTGCAGCCCGGATACGGCTGGGTCTTCCCGCTCGGAACCGGCGAGGTGAACATCGGCGTCGGAACCCTCGCGACGTCGGCACGGCCGGCGTCGGGGTCACTGCGCCCGCTCATCGACCTGTACGCCTCGCAGCGCCGCCCGGAATGGGGCCTCGGCGAGGTGACCCGGGTGGCGTCCGCGCTGCTGCCGATGGGCGGTGCCGTCAGTGGGATCGCCGGACGCAACTGGGCGCTCATCGGTGACGCCGCCGCATGCGTGAACCCGCTCAACGGCGAAGGCATCGACTACGGACTCGAAGGCGGCCGCCTCGTCGCCCGGGTCCTCGACTCCGACGACCTCACCCACCTGTGGCCGGCGCTCCTGCGGGAACGCTACGGACGCGCGTTCTCGGCGGCCCGGCGGCTCGCGGGCCTGCTCACCATCCCGCAGTTCCTGCCCGCGACCGGGCCGATCGCGATGCGCTCACGGGCACTGATGACGGTCGCGGTGCGGGTCATGGGCAACCTCGTCACCGACGCCGACGCCGACCTCGTCGCCCGCGCGTGGCGGACGGGCGGGCGCACCTCGATGCACTGGGACCGGCGGCCCCTGTTCGCCTGAAAGCGGTGGGCAGCGCTCTATCCGAGCGCCGTGCAGCGCTCTAACGGACTGCGCTGTGCAGCGCGACGATCCCACCGGTGAGATTGCGCCACCGCACCGACTTCCACCCTGCCGCCTCGATTCGCAGCGCCAGTTCCCGCTGGTCCGGCCAGGCGCGGATGGACTCGGCCAGGTAGACGTACGCGTCCGGGTTGCTGCTCACCGCGCGGGCCACGCGCGGCAACGCCCGCATGAGGTATTCCATGTACACGGTGCGCAGCGGCTCACGGACCGGTGTGGAGAACTCGGACACCACCAGCCGTCCACCCGGCTTGGTGACCCGCGCGATCTCGCGGAGCCCGGCATCGAAGTCGGAGACGTTCCGCAGTCCGAACGAAATGGTCGCGGCATCGAAGACCGCGTCGGCGAACGGCAGTTTCATGGCATCACCGGCGACCATCGGCACCTGACGGAAACTGCCGGCCTTGAGCATGCCGATCGAGAAATCGGTGGCGACGACCCACGCTCCGGAGCGTCCCAGTTCGACGGTAGACACGCCGGTGCCGGCGGCGAGATCGAGGACCCGCTCCCCCGGCTTCAGATCCAGCGCCGCACGCGTCGCCCGGCGCCATCCGCGGTCCTGCCCGAACGACAGCACCGTGTTGGTCAGGTCGTATCGCTCGGCGACACCGTCGAACATGGACGCGACCTCGCGCGGATCCTTGTCGAGGGACGCACGCGATCCGTGAGTAGTTGCCACGGCCGAAACGTTACCCGCTGGGGCCGACGGCGCAGGCCGCTAGGGCCGACGGCGCAGCCGCTAGGGCCGACGCCGCAGATACAGCAGTACCGGCGTCGCGATCAGCCAGGTGACGACGATCACGGACCCGGCGGGCACGATCGCGACGCGCGCGTCCCGCCCGGTGACGCGGACGAGGTCGGGCTCGCTCCGGGCGTATTCGACGGCGATGCGCTGCCCGACCGTCAGGCCGGTCGGATAGAGCACCCCGAGTTCCGGGTTGTGGGTGACCCCGTCCGGTGTGACGAAGCTGATCGCCGATCGCAGGGAACCGGCCGAGAGCACCTCGGCGGTCGCCGTTCCGGTGTCGGAACCGATGATCCGGTCGTTGCGCCACGCGCCGAGCACGAGGATCACCGCGAGCACCGAGACGGCGATCGCGACGGTGAGCACGGACCGGCGGGCCCGCACGTTGGCGGTGAGGGCGGGAACGGGTGGGGCGACGGGTGGGGTGGCGGTCACGCCCGCGACCTCACAGCTGCGCCCGCACGGCCGCGTGGAGTTCACGCAGTCCGGCGCGGTCGGTCGCGACCTCGAGCACGCGGATGCCGCCGGCGGGAACCGTCGAGTCGGCCAGCGCGGCGGTCAATCCGGGCAGATCGACGCGGGTGTGCGGGACGCGGTAGGCAGCGCACAGCGCGGCCAGATCCATGCCGTGCGGGGTACCGAAGACGCGTTCGAACACCCCTGCGTACTGGGGATCACCCTGTTCGAGCAGCTCGAAGATGCCGCCACCGTCGTCGTTCGCGACGACGATCGTCAGGTCGCGGGGACGCGGTTCGGCGGTGCCGATCAGCAGACCGGACGCGTCGTGCAGGAACGTCAGGTCGCCGAGCAGCGCGACCGTGCGGCCGTCCTCGTAGGCGAGGGCGGCACCGACCGCGGTGGAGACGGTTCCGTCGATTCCGGCGACCCCGCGGTTCGACAGCACGGTCACGCCCTGTTTCGGGTAGCTCACGAGAGCGGCGTCGCGTACCGGGTTCGACGCGCCGAGCAGGAGCTGGTCGCCGGGGCGCAGGGCGTCGGTGACGGCCGCGGCGACGTGCAGGCCGGTCGCTTTCGGATGCCGGTCGAGCTGGGTGCGCACCGCCTTGTCGGTGTGCGCGGTCAGCCGGCGGCAGCGGTCGAGCCACGCCGGATCGGGAGTGCCGCTCACGACCGCGCGGGTGCCGGTGGCCAGCACGTTGCCGGACACGTCGGGCCAGCGCGGCCCGGTGGTGAGTGCGTACACCTGGACGGACGGGTCCGCGAGCAGCTTCGACACGGGCCGGTGCAGCGTCGGCCGGCCGGTGACGACGGCCTTGCGGGGCTGGAGCTGCGGCAGGGCCATCGGATGGACCGGGATGCCGTGCATCGGCGCGGTGGGTTCGGCGATGGTGGGCAACCCCGCCAGTTCCGGCCGGTACGCCGAGCCGTGACCGGAGATCACGACGGTGTCGTCGGTGACATCGAGTTCGAGCGGCACGTCGAGGGTGGCGTGCGTCGTCGTGGTCCATGCGCTTCCGTCGGCGCGACCTTCCGGCACCGGCCCCTGCGCGTGCACGTCGGGCACGAGCGGTTCGCGCAGTGGAATGTCGAAGTGCACGGGACCGGCGTTGCCGGAGCGGGTGCCGCGCGCGGCGGCGAGGACGCGGCTGACCGCCGACCGCCATTGACTGTTCTGCTCGAGTCCCTCGGCCAGGCCCAGGCTGATCGTCGCCCTGACCTGGCTGCCGAACAGTCCGAGCTGCTCGACGGTCTGGTTGGCGCCGGAACCGAGCAGCTCGTACGGCCGGTTCGCGCTGAGCACGACGAGCGGCACGCGGGCATAGTTCGCTTCGAGAACGGCCGGCCCGAGGTTCGCGACCGCGGTACCGGACGTCATGACGACCGGCACGGGCCGGCCGGACGCGAGCGAGAGGCCGATGGCGAGGAACCCGGCGGTGCGTTCGTCGATTCGCATGTGCAGTCGCAGCCGGCCGGCTGTGTCTGCCGCCTGCAACGCGAACGCGAGCGGCGCGTTGCGCGAGCCCGGGCACAGGACAACGTCGCGAACACCGCCTCGGGCGAGTTCGTCGACGACTGCGGTGGCCTGGGCGGTGGACGGATTCACGGCGTCCAGCGTAGTTCGGCGTTCGCTGCAGACAGCCGTTCCCCCGGTCGATCGGGAGGGGTGTCACAGTACGAATGTGCGCAGAGCCCGGCGAGAATGGGCGCATGCGCACAGTCTTCGAGCCCGCCGAGCTCAGCCCCGGTCGCTTCTACCGGCTTCTCACGGCGACGGTCGTACCGCGTCCGATCGCGTGGGTGTCGACGGTCTCGGCCGACGGTGTGGCCAACGTCGCGCCCTACAGTTTCTTCACGGTCGCGAGCGTCGCGCCGCCGGTCGTGCAGTTCACGTCGGTGGGGCGCAAGGACAGTGTCCGCAACATCGACGAGACCGGCGAGTTCGTGATCAACATCGCGACCGTGCCGTTGATGGAGCAGGTCAACGCGACCTCGGCCGGGTTCGCGCACGACGTCGACGAGTTCGCGCAGGTGGGTCTGCGGGCCGAATGCAGCGAGCGGGTGCATCCGCCGCGGGTCGCCGAGTCCCCCGCCTCGATCGAGTGCACGCTGCACCGGATTATCGAGGTCGGCGACTGCTTCGTGGTGATGGGTGACGTGGTGGCCGTCACGGTGCGCCCCGACGTCCTCGCCGACGACGGGGCACCGGATTTCGCCGCGCTCGCTCCGGCCAGCCGTCTCGGCCGCACCGAATGGGGATTGACACCACAGGTCCGTACGCTCGAGCGTCCGGAGTTCTGATCGCCCCGGGTGGCACACTCCGGACGTGGACAATCGCGTCGTACTCGGTGTCATCGCAATCTTCGCCGGCATGATCGCCGGTGCGGCGCTGTTCGTGCCGTTCGTCGCGGTGAGCTATCGCCGCCAGGGCAGGCTCTCGGTCGGACGGCTGGCGATGTGGGTGGCCGCCCTGGTCTATTTCTGGGCGCTGTGGGCCTACACCCTGCTGCCGCTGCCCGACCCGCAGACGCTGGTGTGCGCCGGGACCAACACGGACCTCTTCGCGTCGGTCGACGATCTGAGGGGCGCGTGGTCGGACGCCGGGGGCCGTCCCACCGCCCTTCTCGGTGACGCGGCATTCCTCCAGTTGGCCCTGAACGTCCTGTTGTTCGTCCCCCTCGGCTTCCTCGTCCGGATACTCGGGGGACGCGGAATCGTGGTGGCGGCCGCGCTCGGGTTCGCGACGTCCCTGTTCGTCGAACTCACCCAGCTGACCGGGATGTGGGGTGCGTACGACTGCGCGTACCGGGTGTTCGACGTCGACGATCTGCTCACGAACACCGTCGGTGCGGTGCTGGGTTCGCTGCTGGCTCTCGCGGTTCCGCGCGGGCTCGCGGGCCGGTCCGGCGACGCCGATCCGGGGGAACCGCGCCCGGTCACCGTCCCGCGCCGGTTGCTGGCGATGGCGTGCGACTGGATCGGCTACATGCTGACGACCTTCACGGTGGCGGTCGCGGTGAGGGTGTACCTGATCTACCTGGCCGACGATCGGGCGACCGCCGTCGACGGGCCGGTGTCGACGATCATCGGCGGTGGCGTCGCTCTCGCGGTGTGGTTGCTCGCCATCCTCGTCACCGGCGCCTCCCCCGGCGATCACGTGGTGCGGCTGCGGTACACGGGCGGGTCGATGCCCGTGGCGTTGTCGCGTCTGCTCCGGTTCCTCGGCGGCATCGGCGGGTACGGCCTGCTCGACCTGCTCCCCGAGCGGTGGAGCGGCCTGGTCACCGCGTTCGCGTGCGTCGCGGTCCTGGCGGCGGTGTTCACCCGCAACGGCCGCGGTCTGCCGGGCGTGCTGACCGGGCAGGAGCTCGTGGACAGTCGCGCACCCGAACGGTCGCCGGTCGACATCGGTCAGGTCGACAGACGTTAGGTCGACATAGGTTAGGCTCGGCTGGCTTCCAGGAGGTGGACATGGCCGATCGAGCCCGGACCGCGGCACGCAGGACCTCGAAGTTCCTCAAACCGGCCACGCGCGAACTCGTGCGCGCCCGGGTGCTGGCGTCCGAGCGGATCAGCCCGTCGTTCGTCCGCGTCACCGTCGGCGGGGAACGCCTCTCGAGCATCGCCCCGATGGGGTTCGACCAGTGGTTCCGCATGCTCTTCCCGGACGCCGGGCAGAGCGAACTGCACCTGCCGATCGCGGACGACGACCAGTGGTGGCCGGGGCTCCAGGCCATGCCCGCCGACATCCGCCCGCTGCTGCGCAACTACACGATCCGCCGCTACCGCACGGCCGGTGCGGGACGGTTCGGGGACACCGCGGAGATCGACATCGACTTCGCCTTGCACGGGGATCTGGGCCCGGCGTCGGTGTGGGCCGACACCGTCCGGCCCGGCGACGAGCTGGCGCTGCTCGACGAGGGCCTCATCTATCAGCCGATTCCCGATGCGCGGTGGCAGCTTCTCGCGGGCGACGAGAGCGCCCTGCCCGCGCTGGCGGGGATCCTGGATTCGGCGGAGTTCGACATGCCGGTCGAGGTGTTCGTGGAGGTCGCCGATCCGGACGACGTCACGGCACAGAATCTGCGGACCGGTCCCCACGTGCGGGTGCACACGGTCGTGCGGCCGGATCCGGACACTCGCCCGGGCACCGCGGTGATCGAGGCGGTTCGGGCGGCGGATCTGCCGGACGGGCCCGGCTATGCGTTCGTGGCCGGCGAATCGGACCTGGCCACGGGTGTGCGGCGGCACCT
The DNA here is from genome assembly GCF_048897285.1 of Rhodococcus sp. O3. Classification (NCBI taxonomy): domain Bacteria; kingdom Bacillati; phylum Actinomycetota; class Actinomycetes; order Mycobacteriales; family Nocardiaceae; genus Rhodococcus; species Rhodococcus sp. O3. The sequence goes on along the minus strand of NZ_JBMBTE010000061.1, from coordinate 22,214 downwards.
GGTACGCGACTGCGGACTACCGAAGTCGTCGGTGACCTTCACCGGTTACTGGAACCACGGCGCGGCCGCCTACTAGTTACCGGCGCTCCTGCCGGTTACCGATGAAGGGATGATGCCTTCCCGGGCCCGTCCCCGCCCCGGGACCGGAAAGGCATCTACTGCTCAGCTCAGCCGGCGTGCTTCTGGATGAGCGCACCCAGGCGCGGCAGCGCCTCGGCGACGTGCTTCTGTGCCGATCCGCGCAGCGAGTCGTACACCTTCTTGACGGCGGTCTTCGACGAGCCGGCGATGCGCTCGTCCGTCACGCCCAGGAGCGCGTTCGAGACCTCGTCCTCGCGGGCGACGAGGAAGTCGGCGAACGATCCGTTGCCGCCGAACTCGTTCCAGAACGGCTGGATCTTCTCGACGAACTCGGGCAGCAGCCCTTCGATCGCGCCCGGCACGATCGACGGTCCCACCTTCTTCACCGCGGCGTATCCACCCTTGAGGGCGAGACCCGAGGCGCCCTTCTTGTCCGAGACCTCGGCATCGATCAGAGCCTCGACATCGGAGATGACTGCCGGGAACTTGTCGGCGCCGAGCAGAGCATCACCCAGAGCTGCAACCACTTTCACTGCCTCCATACATGGGACTTGTGTGACCATTGGGACGCCCGAACGATATACGACCCGGGAGCTGCAACATACTCCCGAGTTACCCGAGGAGCGCGTGGCAGCGCCGGAGCCGGTCCGTCCACCACCGGACCCGCTCGCCGGAAGCCCTCACCTCGGCAAGCCGGGCCGGGTCAGGGGTGATCGCGCCGACCGGGATCACCCCGTCGGCCATCGTCCTCGCCGGTGCCACATCGGCTGTGAAAAAGTTACCGGTGCCCAGGCCACAGGCGTACGGCAGGTCCGGCAGCGCCGCAGCGGCGGCCAGTCCCGAGCCCATGCCGACCGCGGAATCGAGCGCGCTCGACACCACGACAGGCACTCCGTGCTCGGCCAGTTCGGCGGCGAGGGCCAGCAGCCGCCGGGCGCCGCCGAGCGGTGCGACCTTCACCACAGCGACGTCGGCGCCACCCGCGCGCACCACCCGCAACGGATCCTCGGCCCGCCGGATGCTCTCGTCCGCCGCGACCGGCACATCCGGCAGCCGGCGGCGCAGCTCGACGAGTTCGGGCACGGTGGCGCACGGCTGCTCCGCATACTCCAGCGGCGCGTCCGCGGTGAGGACGGTCAGCGCGGTCACGGCCTCGTCGACCGTCCAGCCGCCGTTCGCGTCGACGCGCACGTTCTCGATCAGCTCGCGGACGGCCCGCACCCGCGCGACGTCCTGCGCGAGGTCCTGACCTTTCTCGGCGACCTTCACCTTCGCGGTGCGCGCCCCGGGAAACCGGGCCAGGATCTCGGGCACGCGGTCCGGGTCGACCGCGGGAACGGTCGCGTTGACGGGCACCGTCGACCGGCGCGGTTCGGGATCGCCGAGCCAGGCGGATTCGATCGCCGACCGCAACCAGTGCGCGGCCTCGTCGTCACCGTATTCGGGAAACGGGCCGAACTCGCCCCAGCCGGCCGGGCCCTGGATCAGCACGACCTCGCGGGTGGTGATCCCCCGGAATCGCACCCGCATCGGCAGCGAGACGACGACCGCGCCGGCGAGAACTTCGTCCAGCGGGGGCAGGTCGAGCGGAGGCAGCACCGGATCGGTCACGGCTGGCCGGGCAGCAACTGGATCATGAGGGCTTCGCAGTCGCACAAGAGCGTGCCGTCGGGTGTGCGCAGCTCCGCGGAGCAGAAGATCTTGCGGCCCTCCACCCGGTCCACCCGGCCCTCGACGACCAACTCGCTCCCGATCGGAGTGATCTTGCGGTAGTTGACGTGCAGATAGCCGGTGCGGGAGATCGGATGTCCGGAAGCGTGCACGACCATGCCGAACAGATCGTCGAACAGCAGTGGGATGACGCCGCCGTGCACGGCGTTGTTCCCCCCGCGGTGGAACAGGCGGAACGTGCCGCGCTCGCGGACGCTTTCGGCGTCGAACTTCTCGATGAGCCACGGCGGCTGCAGTAGGCTCCCGCGGCCGGGCAGCTCCGGATTGAACCCGGCCGGCGATTTACCTTCCGGAACCCGATGCGGCTCGAGGAGGTCGCCGAGAGCCTCGGCCTGCACGATCGCCTGCTCGACCACGTCGTCCGGAGGGTTGGTCGAGACCGCGAGATCCTGCAGGCGCCGCAGTGCTTCGACGAGCCGCCCGTAGTTCGGACCGGCCTTGACGGGCGTGTACACGGGGAACCCGCCGTGGTGTTCGTGTTCCGTGTCCACCGACCGGTCCGTTTGTTCGCTCATATCGAGCACGTTATCGGCCGCCGACGATCGGGTCGTGGCGAACCCCACCCTCTAAGGTGACGACGTGACCTTCAATCCTGAGTTGTGGCGCCCCGTTCCGGGCTTCGAGAACCTCACCGACATCACGTACCACCGGCACATCACGCAGGGCACCGTCCGCGTCGCGTTCGACCGGCCCGAGGTGCGCAACGCGTTCCGCCCGCACACCGTCGACGAGCTGTACCGGACGCTCGACCACGCGCGCATGACGTCGGATGTCGGTGCGGTGCTGCTCACCGGCAACGGTCCGAGCCCGAAGGACGGCGGCTGGGCATTCTGCTCGGGCGGCGACCAGCGCATCCGTGGCCGCAGCGGCTACCAGTACGCGAGCGGCGAGACCGCCGACACCGTGGACAAGGCGCGGGCCGGGCGGCTGCACATCCTCGAGGTGCAGCGGCTGATCCGGTTCATGCCGAAGGTCGTGATCGCGCTGGTCAACGGCTGGGCCGCCGGCGGCGGGCACAGCCTGCACGTCACGTGCGACCTGACGCTCGCCTCCCGTGAGCACGCCCGCTTCAAGCAGACCGACGCCGACGTGGGCAGCTTCGACGGCGGGTACGGCAGCGCCTACCTCGCGAAGCTGGTCGGGCAGAAGTTCGCCCGCGAGATCTTCTTCCTCGGCGACACCTACACCGCCGAGGAGATGCACCAGATGGGCGCGGTGAACCGGGTCGTCGATCACGACGAGCTCGAGAACGTCGCGCTCGAGTGGGCGGCCAAGATCAACGGCAAGTCCCCGCAGGCGCAGCGCATGCTCAAGTACGCGTTCAACCTGCAGGACGACGGACTCGTCGGGCAGCAGTTGTTCGCGGGTGAGGCCACCCGCCTGGCGTACATGACGGACGAGGCCGTCGAAGGTCGCGACAGCTTCCTCGAGAAGCGCGACCCGGATTGGTCGCCATTCCCCTGGTACTTCTGACCTCCTCTCCGGTTGCTCGCCTCCGGACGAGCAACCGGAGAAAGTCGGGCGTTTCGTTCGGCGAATCGGTCGCGAATCCCGGACGGTCCGGCACACTGTGGTCCATGACCGACCGCGAGCGCCCGGCACCCGAACACACCCGCCCGGACGGAGTCGACGACGCGACGATCGAGGCAGTCGGAAAGCTGTCCGAGGCGCTCGAAACCATCGAACAGGCCCGCGGTCACCTCTACGCCTTCCATCAGCTCATGGGCCGCGGTGACCTGCAGGCCGGCGACGCCGCCGATCTCCTCGAGGCCGCCGGGCACGCCGAACTCGCCGAGCGGGTGCGCACCGAACTCGTCGGCCGCAACATCGGCGAGGGGCGGTGGAGTTTCCAGCTCGTCGAGGAGTTCGACGACGGCTACTGGTCGGAGTTCCGGGCTCTGGACGAGGACGTGCGCGGCAAGCTGGTCGGCGGTCGCCGGCACCTGTTCGAGGCCGAGATGAAAGAACAACGACGGACCCACGGCCGGCGAGGTCACGAATCGCGACCCGACTCGCACGAGTGAAGGAAGGAACCCGGAACGTGGAGGTGCTGAGCAGCCGGACGATCCTGCGTCCGCGCGACTACGACGCCGCGCTCGAGTTCTACGGAACCACCCTCGGTCTGGCGATCGCCCGTGAGTACCCGGGCGGCACGGTGTTCTTCGCCGGGCAGGGGCTGATCGAGATCGCGGCGCACGGCGCGTCCGACGAACCGACCCACTTCGCCGGCGCCCTCTGGCTGCAGGTGCGGGACGTGTACGACGCCGAAGCGGAACTCGTTCTGGCCGGCGTCGAGATCGTGCGGGAGGCCAAGCAGGAACCGTGGGGGTTGCACGAACTGTGGATCGCGGACCCCGACGGCATCCCCGTCGTGCTCGTCCAGATTCCGCCGGACCATCCGATCCGTCGCGACACCCGGTAGCGCGCGGGCTGTGTTCAGAAAGCGGGCCGAGAAATCGGGCCGGGGCACCCGAGAAAGTAACGATGAGAACAAGATCACATCGCTCGGGGAGTGACTCCTCCCACACGCTTCGGCCTGCGCCCTCCCGCGACCTCGTGTAACACATTCGAAACGCTTCCCCGTCATCAGAGCTTCGCTGTACTTTTACCTCCCCGCTACAGCAGAATCATGAGATGTGACCGCTGAGCTTGTTGTCCTCCTGGTAGTGGTCGTCACTGCCCTCGCATTCGACTTCACCAACGGATTCCACGACACCGGCAACGCAATGGCCACATCCATCGCCACAGGTGCACTGAAGCCGAAGGTCGCGGTCGCGCTCTCTGCAACCCTCAACCTGGTGGGTGCGTTCCTGTCCGTCGAGGTCGCCGCGACCGTCGCGAAGGGCGTCGTCGATCTGGACAGCACCAGCGGTGAGGAACTCCTCATCATCGTCTTCGCAGGCCTCGTCGGCGGCATCCTCTGGAATCTCGCGACCTGGCTGTTCGGCCTGCCCTCCAGCTCGTCGCACGCCCTGTTCGGCGGCCTGATCGGATCGGCACTCGCGGCCATCGGCATCAACGGCGTCGTGTGGGACGGCGTGCTGGGCAAGGTGATCATCCCCGCGCTGCTCGCGCCGGTGGTCGCTGCCCTCGTCGCAACGGTCGGCACCTGGGCCGTACACCGGCTCACCCACGACATTCCCGAGAACCACCGCACGCGCGGCTTCCGCATCGGCCAGGTCGGGACCGCGTCGCTCGTGTCACTGGCTCACGGCACCAACGACGCCCAGAAGACGATGGGCGTCATCTTCCTCGCGCTGGTGGCCCACGGCACCATCACCGCCGACGCCGAGATGCCGTTCTGGGTGAAGCTCACCTGCGCGGTCGCGATCGCCCTGGGCACCTACCTCGGCGGCTGGCGGATCATCCGCACCCTCGGCAAGGGTCTGGTCGAGATCTCCCCGCCGCAGGGCATGGCCGCGGAGTCCTCCTCGGCCGCGATCATCCTCACGTCCAGCCACTTCGGTCTGCCACTGTCGACCACGCACGTCGCGACCGGCTCGATCCTCGGCACCGGACTCGGTACCAAATCGGCCGACGTCCGCTGGGGTGTCGCCGGGCGCATGGCCGTGGCCTGGCTGATCACGCTGCCGTCGGCCGCCCTGGTCGGCGCGATCTGCTGGGGCATCGCCCACCTGATCGGGGGTCTCCCCGGTGTCCTGGTGGTGTTCGCGATCCTCTGCGCTCTGGCCGGGTTCATGTACCTGCGGTCGCGTAAGCAGCCGATCGACGCCTCCAACGTCACCGCCGAGTGGGACGGCGGGCAGAACGCCGGCGCCCCCACCGTGTCGACGGATCCGGACGCGCGGCCGGCCGGGTCGAAGGGACGCCTGTGAATCTGCTGGTCCACACCTTGAGTTCCCTCTGGCAGGTCGTGCTGGTCGGACTGATCTTCGGTGCCGGTCTTCCGGCACTGTTCGCACTCGGAATGCGCTCGCTGGCGTCGGGCGGTACCGATGAGAACGCCGGTCCTACCCCCATCGGCAAGGCCGGTGCAATTGTCTGCTTCGCTGTGGTTGTGATTGCCATCATTGCGGGAATACTGCTGTTGACTGCCGACTTCCTGTCCAGCAGTTTCGGCATCAACCTGTTCTGATCGCACACCACGAAAGAAGCCCAGTGTCCAAGTATTCGCTCCGCTCGGTCCTCGACTGGCTGCGCGCCGGCTACCCGGAAGGCATTCCGGCCAAGGACCACTTCGCGCTGCTCGCGGTGCTTCGGAGGCGGCTCACCGACGAAGAGATCGCCCAGGTCGTCGAACTGTCCATCGCTACCGCGCACGAACGTCCCGATCGTCACGTCGACTACGACACCCTCAAACAGATCATCGCGGGGGTCCTGCACGAGGAGCCCACGGAAGAGGATGTCGAGCGGGTCACCGCACGCCTCGCCGAAGGCGGATGGCCGGTGACGTCCGGCGAGGACGCCGCCCCCGCCGAGAACGCCGCCCCCGCCGAGAACGCCGCCCCCGCCGAGAACGCCGCCCCCGCCGAGAACGCCGCCTCCACCGGGGGCACCGCCACCGGCGAAGCGATTCCCGCTCCCGACACCGCCGCTCCCGACACCGCCGCGGCAGACGAACCCGCCACCGGCGACGACCCGGCCTCCGACGGCACGGCCCAGAACCACACGAGCGGGAACCACACGACCGAGGACGAAACGGCCCAGGACGGCACGGCCGAGAAGGAAGAAGCCGCCCACGGACCGGCGCGAGGGGCGCCGTGATCTTGCCTCCGTTCCTCTCCTCGATCATCGAATGGCTCCGCGCCGGCTACCCCGAAGGGGTGCCGGAGCAGGACTACGTTCCGCTGCTGGCGCTGCTCACCCGCCGCCTGTCCGAGGACGAGGTCGACCAGGTCGCCGATGCGCTGATCGAGGCCGGCGACCTGCCCATCACGAAGACCGACATCGCGGTACTCATCACGAAGGTGACCAACGAGATGCCGCTCGACCGGGACGTGGACCGGGTCCGGAAGCATCTGGAGGCCGGGGGCTGGCCCCTCACCGGACGCGACCTGTGAGTGACGTCCTCGAAGTCCTGCCGGTCCCGCCGGGTCGGGACGTCGTCGCGATACTTCCTGCGCTGCGCCGCATGCTCGACGGTGGCGGTCCCGCCCTGCTGCCCGTGCCCGCCGCGGACGAGCGCGAGATCCGCCGCCTGACCGATGCGCTGCACCCCGGCGAACCGATCGACGACGGCATCGGGCTGGTGATGGCGACGTCCGGCACCACCGGGACCCCGAAGGGCGCCCAGCTGACGGCAGCAGCCCTGCGCGCCAGCGGGGACGCCACCCACGAGCGGATCGGCGGAACCGGATCGTGGCTTCTCGCGCTGCCCGCTCATCACATCGCAGGGATGCAGGTGCTGTTGCGCAGCCTGCTGTCGGGCACCGACCCGGTGGTGGTGGACGTCGCGAACGGGTTCGATCCGGCAGCGCTTCCCGCGGCGGTCGCCGCGATGGACGGGCCGCGGCGGTACTCGTCGATGGTGCCGACCCAGCTGATCAAGACCCTCGAGCATCCGGACGCCACGCGCGCCGCGGCCCGACTCGACGCGATCCTGCTCGGCGGTGCCGCGACCCCGGCGCCGGTGCTGCGCCGCGCCCGCGAGGCCGGCATCACGGTCGTGCGCACCTACGGGATGAGCGAAACGTGCGGCGGTTGCGTGTACGACGGAGTGCCGTTGACCGGGGTGGACGTGCGGGTCGACGGCGAATCGCGGGTGTGGCTCGGTGGCGCGACCCTCGCGTCCGGGTACCGCGGCCTGCCCGACCATCCCGGGTTCGCCACTCCCGGCTGGTTCCGGACCGACGACGCCGGGATCCTCGACGACGGGGTGCTCCGCATCCTGGGCCGGCTCGACGAAGCCCTGTCGACGGGCGGGCTCACCGTCGTGCCGCAGGTCGTCGAAGCGGTCCTGATCGAGCATCCGTCGGTGCGGGAGGTCGCGGTGATCGGCCTGCCCGACGCCCGCCTCGGGCAGCGCGTGGCCGCCGTCGTGGTCGCGGCACCCGGGTGCTCCCCCGCTCTCGACGAGTTGCGCGACCACGTCGCCGCGACACTCGACCGCACCGCCGCCCCGCGCGAACTCCACGTCGTCGACGCCCTGCCGCTGCGGGGTCCGGGCAAGGTCGATCGCCGCGCGCTCGTCGCCCGGTTCTCCTGACCCCCGGGCAGGGTGCAAAGATCGATCCATGGCAACCGCAGGTCAATGGCTCGAAGGCGCCCGCCCGCGCACCCTCCCCAATGCGATCGCTCCGGTTGTCGCCGGTACCGGCGCCGCCGCCGCGATCGACGGTGGGGTGTGGTGGAAGGCTCTGCTGGCGTTGTGCGTCGCGTTGCCCCTCGTCATCGGTGTGAACTTCGCGAACGACTATTCGGACGGCATCCGCGGTACCGACGACGATCGTGTCGGTCCGTTGCGCCTGGTGGGTTCGGGTCTGGCCTCACCGGCGAGCGTCAAGCGCGCGGCGTTCGTGTGCTTCGGGGTCGGCGCGGTCGCGGGCATCGTGCTGGCGGCGACGAGCGCGTGGTGGCTGATCCTCGTCGGCGCGGTGTGCATCGTCGGCGCCTGGTACTACACCGGTGGCCGCAACCCGTACGGCTATGCCGGCTTCGGTGAGGTCGCGGTGTTCGTGTTCTTCGGTCTCGTCGCGGTGCTCGGCACGCAGTTCGTGCAGGCCGGCCGGGTGACCTGGGCGGGCCTCGCGTGCGCGGTCGCGGTCGGGTCGTTGTCGACGGCGGTGCTGGTGACGAACAATCTCCGGGACATCCCGACCGACACGGTCAGCGGCAAGCGCACGCTGGCGGTGCGGCTCGGCGATCCGCGCACCCGCACGCTGCACCTGGTTCTGGTGGTGGTGCCGTTCGTGGCGTCCCTCGCGTTGGTCGCGGTGACACCGTGGGCCCTGGCGGGTCTGCTCGCCGTGCCGTTCGCCGTGCGTGCCCACGCCCCGGTCCGCGCCGGGGGTCTGGGCAAGAGCCTGATCCCGGCATTGCAGGATTCGGGGCTCGCCATGCTGGTGTGGGCCGTGGCGACCGCGCCGGCCCTCGCGTTCGGCTGAGCATTCGGCTCGGCGTCCGGCGGGGCTCGGCGCGGCGCCGGTCAGTCGCCGGGAACGAACGCGCCGAGCACGAGGTTGACGATGGAGATGATCAGGGCGCCCCACACGGCCGCCCAGAATCCGCTCAGGGTCAGGCCGTAGTCGGTGAACGAGCTGATCCAGGAGGTCAGCCACAGCATCAACGCATTGATGACCAGGGTGAACAGTCCGAGGGTCAGGATCAGCAGCGGCAGCGACAGCAGTTTGACGAACGGCTTCACGAGGGCGTTGACGATCGTGAAGATCACGGCGAGCACCAGCAGAGCCAGAATGGTGCGGCCGGTGAGCCCGTCCTCGCCTTCCATCGCGCCGATCCGGACGCCGTCGATGAGCGTGGCAGCGAGCCACAGCCCGATGGCGTTGATGACCAATCGCAGGATCAGTGATGTCATACCGCCACTGTTACACACGTCGGCCGCTGTGGCGGGTGGGACCGGCGGGGCGATCAGGCGGCGCGGTCGAGACGCGCGGCCAGCAGTTGCCGCAGGTCTCCGCGCGTGATGTGGTTTTCTATCAGCCCGAGCGCGGTCGGGTCGTCGGAGCGCAGGATACCGAGTAGCAGGTGTTCGGCGGCGATGGATCGTTCACGCCGGGCGATGGCTTCGCGCAGGGCCAGCTCCAGCGATTTCTTGGCGCCGCGGGCGAAGGGAATGTGTCCCCAACGGCCCGGACGCCCGGCGGCGGTCGATCGGCGGTCGAGGATTCCCTCCCCGAAGCTGCTCTCGAGTCGTTCGCGGATGGCGTCGAGATCGATACCGATGCTTTCGAGGGCGTCGGCATCGTCGGGCCCGAGCACGCCGGCGGCGGCTTCGAGGTCGGCGAAGACGGCGTCGCCGGTGAGTCCGACACCGGCCAGTTGCGCGCGCAGCGATCGGTCGGCGGTCGCGAGCACTCCGAGCAGGAGGTGCTCCGGGCGGATTTCGGTCGCGCCGAGCGCTCGTGCCTGCGCCTGGGCGTCGACGACAGCGGCGCGGGCACTGTCGGTGAATCGTTCGAACATCGCGCTCACCTGCGCTTCCGGTTGTACTTCTGGTGGACGGCCTGCCGGCTCACCTCGAGTTCGTCGGCGATGGCCTGCCAGGACCAGCCCTGGGTGCGGGCGTTCTCGACCTGGATCTCTTCGAGTCGTTCGAGCAACCGCCGCAGCGCACGTACGGCCCGCAGCCCCTCGGCGGGATCCGGGCTGGCAGCGGATGCGGCGAGCGCCGTTGCTTCACTCATGTTGTCAATCTAGGTTGACAACCCCACCGTGTCAATAAATGTTGACGATTCGTTGCAGGTTCCGCCCCTGCAGAACTCGGATGAACGTCGCCCGGTCACCCGGAGACGGCATCGCCGGAACGGTCACCCTCGCACTGCACCTGCCGCTCGGCGGCGTCGGCATAGGCCTCGGCGAAGACTTCGAGATTCCGGACGAAGTCGTCCCGCTCGTCCACCGGGAGCGCGTCCAGGCCTGCCGCGAAGATCGTCATCTTGCGTGCGAGCTCGGCTTCGAACATGCTCCGGCCTTCGGACGTGGCCTTCAGGGTCTTGGCCCCGCCGGCGGGATGGTCGAGGCGCTCGACCAGGCCGCGGGCCAGGGCGGCGTGGACCTGCCGGTTCACCGTGGACTGTTCCAGCCCGAGAGCCTCGGCCACCTGCCGCATCGTCTGCGGCCCCTGCGAGGTGAGCAACCACAGTAGGCGGTTGTCGGCAGCGTTGAGCTGGTTCAGGGATTGCGAGGCGCGTTGCCCTCGTTCGAAGCGCGCGGTCGCCACGACGAGTGCCCATTCGCGCATCGCGCGCACCGACTCGATCAGGCTTGTGATGCGAACCACCCCAACTCGATTACTTCTCCACACGCGGACGTGTGTATTCTACACACCTAAATATGTAACTTACATATCTCCTTACGTCAGGAACTCATGGACACCACCGCCGCGAAAAGCGCGCCGGCAGCGCTCATTTCATCGAGCCGCGCTACCGCTGTCATCATCACCTTGTGCTTCGGCTCCCTGGCCGGAGCACTCATGCAGTCGCTCGTCATCCCGATCCAGTCCGAGCTGCCCGAACTGCTGGACACCACGGTCGCCAACGCGTCGTGGGCGATCACCGCCACCTTGTTGGCCGCCGGCGTCTCGATGCCGGTCACCGGACGACTCGCCGACATGTACGGCAAGAAGCGCGTCATGGTCGGCTCTGCCGCGGTGCTCGTCGTCGCCTCGCTCCTGTGCGCCGTCGGCACCGGCCTGGTGCCGTTCCTCGTCGGTCGTGCCCTGCAGGGTGTCTCGATGGGCTACATCCCTGTCGCCATCTCGGCCGTCCGCGCGCTCGCCCCGAAGGAGAAGCAGGCCACCGCGGTCGCGACCGTCTCCGCCACACTGGGAGTCGGCGGCGCCATCGGCCTGCCGCTGTCGGCGTGGATCGCCCAGACCTTCGACTGGCACGCCCTGTTCTACGTCTCCACCGTCCTGGCGTTCGTCGTCCTCGTGGCCACCGCGCTTGTCGTCCCGGCCACCGCGGACACCCACCCGGCCCGGCTGGACCTCGTCGGCCTCGTGCTCATGGCCGTCGGCCTCGTCTCGCTGCTCGTCGGCGTATCGAAGGGCTCCACCTGGGGCTGGAACAGCGGCACCACCTGGGCCTGCATCGTGGGCGGCATCGTCGTCCTGGTGATCTTCGGCCTGTTCGAGCTGCGCCATCACGATCCGCTGGTCGACGTGCGCACCATGGGCCGCCGCCCGGTGTTCTTCACCAACATCGCCGCCATCCTGATCGGCTTCGGCATGATGGCGTCCTCGATCGTCGTGCCCCAACTTCTGCAGATGGACGAGCGCACCGGCTACGGCCTCGGGCAGACGATCCTGGAAGCCGGCCTGTGGATGTTCCCCGGCGGCCTGATGATGATGATCTTCGCCCCGATCTCCGCGCGGCTGATCAACGCCATCGGTGCCCGCCTCACCCTGGCCATCGGTGCCACCGTCGTGGCCTGCGGCTACGTCTTCGGCGCCGTCATGATGGACGCGCCGTGGAAACTGATGGTCAGCGTCGTCATCTCCTCCGCCGGTGTCGGCATCGGCTACGCCGCCTTCCCGACCCTCATCATGGACAACGTCCCGGTGGAAGAGGCCGGGTCCAGCGTGGGCGTCAACTCGCTCATGCGCTCGGTCGGTACCACCGTGGCCGGCGCCGTCATGGCAGCCGTGCTCACCAGTAAGACCATGGACCTGGGTGGCCACTCGATCCCGACCGAGTCCGCGTTCCACCTCTGCCTCTTCGTCGGTGCGGGCGCCGCCCTGGCCGGCGCCCTGGTCGCGCTGCTCGTCCCGGCCCGCACCGAGCAGGCTCCGGTCCAGCCGAGCGCCCCGGATCGGGAGGCCGTTCCGGCCAACGCCTGACCCCGCTGGGTCGTCCGCCGACGGTACGCACCACCATGGCCCGGACGGGCGCCTCGCTCACCCCTCGAACAGGGGCAGCGGGGCGTCCGTCGCGTATCAGCCGGTCCGGTACACCCGGCCGGCTGCATCGAGATACTCCCGGAGTGCCCCCAATATCGGCCGCTGCCCCTTCACCAGCGCCGACTCCGCAACGGGCAACGTGACCCAGCGGGCGTCGTCGACCTCGGGAAACTCCTGCGTCCGCCCCGACCGCGGCGGCCACTCGAGTTCGAACGTGTTGCTGCGCACGAACGCGAAGCCCCCAGCAACGTCGTCGGCTTCGCCCACGTACACGGTGACGACCTTGCCGGACGGCTGCCGGAACCTTCCCAGGAGCGACGTCGACACCTGCGGTGCCGGGAAGCCGCACTCCTCCTCGAATTCGCGCAGCGCCACGACCAGGGGATCCTCGTCCGCGGTGTACTCCCCCTTCGGGATCGACCACGCGGCCTCGTCCTTCCCTTTCCAGAACGGACCGCCGGGATGAACGAGCCACACGGTGAGCAGGTCCGACGGATCGATGCGGTACAGCAGCAGACCCGCGCTCGTCACCGCCATCGGCCGTCCCTCCCCGACTCCGTGTTGATACCGTGCGATGTGGATATCGTGCGGCGGCGTCAATAACGTGCGACGGCGCCGTCGACCGCGTGCTGCAGTTCCTCCGCGACCCGGTGGGTGATCTCCCGCGGAGTTCCGGTGAGCCCGAGTACCGGCAGGGTGATGAAGACGCTCGCGGGTTTCCCGGGGTCGTTGTCCGGTCCGTAGCAGATGCCGACGGTCACCAGCGCCGGCTTCGCACCGAGCGCGTCGGCGCGTCGCACGATGTGGCCGATGCCGCTGCCCATTGCCTGCACCCGGGCGGGGTCGACGGTGTTGCACGTTCCCTCCGGGAAGATCGCCAGCGAATCACCCCTGCTCAGACGCAACGCAGCGACGTCCATCATCTGACGGCCCGCCTCGGCGGCGGCCCGCACGCCGTAGTTCTTCGCGCGGAACACCGGGATGCCGCCCATCATGTCCACCTCGCGGCGCTGCCGCGGCTTGCGGAACAGCTCGTCCTTCGCCAGCACCCTGGTGCGGCCGATCAGCGTGCGCAGCGGAGACCGCCATGCGGTGGCGGCCAGCGTGTACTGGTCGCTGTAGGTGAGGTGATTCGCGACGATCAGCAGAGGCGTGCCGTCGGCGATCACCGCGCGCAGCGCGTCGCGGGCCCCGCCTCGGTAGTTGACGCGCGGCCGGTAGCGGGCCGCGAGCATCGCGTAGGCGGCCAGGGCAGGCACGCGGGGCTGCCGGTGGTCGCGGTAGAAGTCGTATACGGCATCGGCGTTCGCCAGGGTCACCTCTGGGCGATCCATGCGTCCACGGTACGCGGCCGGGCCCCTCGGCCGTGTGCCTATGTGGCGGTCCCAGCCGCCATCAAGGCACACGGGCGGCGCAGCCGCCATCAAGGCACACGGGCGGCGCAGCCGCAGCGTGTCAGGGAGCCCAGGTCCCGGTCTTCGCAAATTGCTCGAGGGTGTCGGCCGGGCCGGTCAGATCCAGGCCTTCGGCCGCGACCCACTCGTCGGAGTAGTAGGTCTGCGCGTAGCGTTCCCCACCGTCGCACAGCAGGGTCACGACGCTGCCGCGGCGTCCCTCGGCGAGCATCTCGGCGACGAGCCCGAACGCACCCCACAGGTTGGTGCCGGTCGACCCGCCCACGCGCCGGCCGAGGACCTCGCTCGCGTGCCGTGCCGCGGCGATGGACGCGGCGTCGGGGACGCGGATCATCCGGTCGACGACCTGGCCGACGAACGACGGTTCGACGCGCGGCCGTCCGATGCCCTCGATGCGGGACGGCATCCCCGTCGTGTAGTCGGCCGATCCGGTGGCGTAGCCGCCGAAGAAGGCGGAGTTCTCCGGGTCGACGACCGCGAGCCGGCTGCGATGACGCTGGTACCGCAGGTAGCGGCCGATGGTGGCGCTTGTGCCGCCGGTGCCCGCGCCGACGACGATCCACTCCGGCACCGGATGTTCCTCGAGCTGCAGCTGCGCGAAGATCGACTGGGCGATGTTGTTGTTGCCACGCCAGTCGGTGGCGCGTTCGGCATGGGTGAACTGGTCCATGTAGTGGCCACCGAGCTCGGCGGCGAGGCGCTGGGCCTCGGTGTAGATCTCCGGTGGCCGGTCGATGTAGTGGCAGCGGCCGCCCTGCGCCTCGATCAGCGCGACCTTCGCGGCGCTGGTGCTGCGCGGGACCACCGCGACGAACTCCAGTCCCAGCAGGTTCGCGAAGTACGCCTCGCTGACCGCGGTCGATCCGGATGACGCCTCGACGATCGGGGTGTCCTCCCGGATCCAGCCGTTGCACAGCCCGTAGAGGAACAGCGACCGCGCGAGCCGGTGTTTGAGGCTGCCGGTGATGTGGGTCGACTCGTCCTTGAGGTAGAGCTGGATGCCCCAGTCCGCAGGCAGGGGGTACCGGAGCAGATGCGTGTCCGCGCTGCGCTGCGCGTCCGCCTCGATGAGCCGGATCGCGTTGTCGACCCAGTCCCGCGGCGCACTGTTGTCGACGACGACCGGCTCTCCGGGTTCGGTCACTTGCCGTCCCGGCCGCGCAGGCGGGCCTCGAGGTCGGCTCGTTCGGCGCGACGGCGGGCGTCGACGTCGGCGATGCCCGCGTTGACCCGCCGCCGCAGGGGCGCGAACAACACGAGCGACAGCGGCATCGCGATGAGGACCGCGAACAGGGCCGCGATGAGGAGCGGGATCTCGACCCCGAAGGCGCGCGGAACGTAGAGGATCACGACTGCGAGCACGAGAACCAGCAGCATCCGGGCGAGCGAGTACAGGACCACGTCGCGGGCGAGTGCTCCCTTGCCGGTGGCGGTCGGTCGGTCCTGGTCGGGGCGGTTGTCGGCTGCGTCGTTCACGCATCCAGGGTAACCGTCCACGGCGGCCCCGAATTTTCGTGCCGCATCCCCACTCCGGTACGGCATACAAAACGTCCGTTTTGTCTATTACTTCCGCTTTACCAACCGTAGACCGTTCGAGCAACCAGGGGTTTCGGTGTCAACATGGCTGGGAACAACCGATCGAATCACCCGATCACGACGAAACACCCGGAGGACTACAGCAATGAGTGCACCCGCTTTCAACGGCGCCAAGGAATCTCTGCTGACGCCCGGTCAGGTCGCCGCCCTCTTCCACGTGGATCCCAAGACCGTGACCCGGTGGGCCCACGCCGGCCGGTTGGGCTCCTTGCGGACCCCGGGCGGACATCGCCGCTTCCGGGAATCGGAGGTCCTGGCGTTGCTCCGCTCGCTCACCACCGAGGCGACCCGCTGACAGCGCCTCTACTCGACGCAACGCCGATAGTCGCATTCCGACCTTTCGGACGAACCCGGCACCTCGAGTCGCCGGGAGCGTCGGGGACGCCTGACCGTGTCACCGCTGGTCGGGGCGCATAGACTGGTGGAAGAGTCGCCCACGGCCCGGTCCGGACCGACAGGGGCGCGTCCACGGCAAGGAGGTGCATCGTGCTCTATCTGCTGGCATTCATCGGTGCGGTAACACTCGCGGTTCTGCTGTGGAAGGCGTTCGGTCCGGCAATGCACACGCCATCCGGACGCGCCCTCGGTCCGGACGACGATCCAGAATTCCTGTGGAAGGTCGATCGCGAGGTACACCGGCGCCGCACCGAAGGGCCGGCCGCCCCCGATCAGGACCCCGGCGACTGATTCCCCGACCGCCGCGGAAAATCCGCGGCCACATCCGCCGCGAGCCCCAGCAGCGCGCGGCGGGTGGATGCGTGCAGGCGATCGAGATCGATCTCGGCGCCCTCCTCGAGATGCGGATCGAAGGGCAGCACGTGGACCGCACGGCAGCGCTGCGCGAAGTGCCCGACGAGCCGATCGATATCGACCTTGCCCGACCGCGGCCGCACCGCGTTGACCACCGCCACCGACTCCGCGACCAGGTTCCGATAGCCATGCGCGTCGAGCCAGTCCAGCGTCGCGGAGGCACTGCGCGCGCCGTCGACCGAACCGGAACTCACGACGATCAGCGCGTCGGCGTTCTCGAGGATCGCGCGCATCGCCGAATGCATCAGCCCGGTTCCGCAGTCGGTGAGCACGATGCTGTAGAACCGCTCGAGCGTCGACAGGACCTGCTCGTAGTCCTGCGCGCTGAACGCCTCCGACACCGCCGGGTCGCTGTCGGAGGCGAGCACCTCGAGCCGGTGCCGGTTCTGGGAGGTGTAGGCGCGGACGTCGCCGTAGGTGCGCACGCGTGATTCGTCGCGCAGCAGGGTGCGCACGGTCGCCGGGGTCTCCGACGGCACCTTCTGGCTGAGCGTGCCCCGGTCCGGGTTCGCGTCGACCGCGATCACCCGGTCCCCGCGCAGGGCCGCGAACGTCGAGCCGAGCGTGACCGTCGTCGTGGTCTTGCCGACCCCGCCCTTGAGGCTGAGCAGCGCGATGCGGTAGCAGCCGTGCAGCGGCTGCCGGACCTGGTCGGCCAGCTCGACCCGGCTGCGGTCGCGGCCGTTCTCCCCGACGTTGATGCGACCGCCCGTACCCTGGTAGAGCGCGCGCCGCCAGCCCCGCGCCGGGGGTGGCGTCACCCGCCGCACCAGCAGCGACGCATCGAGATCCTGCGCCGACGGCCCCCGCTTCGTCCCGTCCGGCATCGCCCGTTCCCCCTGTTCTCGCCCCCACCAACGATCGCGGAGACGATAGCAGGATCAGGTCAGGCCGGCGTACGAGTGCAGACCGGACACCACCATGTTGATGATGAACAGGTTGAACAGCATGGCGACGAACCCGGCCACGTTGATCCAGGCCGCGCGGGTGTTGCGCCAACCGGACGTCGCGCGGGCGTGGAGGTACGCCGCGTAGACCACCCAGGTGATGAACGAGACGGTTTCCTTCGGATCCCAGCCCCAGAACCGGCCCCACGCGGCCTCGGCCCAGATCGCACCGAGGATGATGCCGGCACCGAACAGCGGGAAGGCGATGATCGTCGTGCGGTAGGCCAGGCGGTCGAGGGTCTGCGCGTCCGGCAGGCGCTGGGCGACGCGGCCGAGGACACCGCTCCCCTCGGCGTCCTTCGGGAATCGGATGCGCAGCAGGAACAGCAGGCTGGCGACACCGGAGACGAGGAAGATGCCGCTGCCGACACTGATGATCGTCACGTGGATCGGCAACCAGAACGAACGCAGAGCCGGCACGACGGGCGCGGCGTCCGCATAGAGGACGGTCGCGGCGAGGAACATCAGGATCAGCACCGGCACCAGCAGGTAGACCCACATGATGCGGTAGGCGGGCTTGCGCAGCGCCACCAGGCCGAACAGGACGGCGGCGGTACAGGCCATCGCCACGAACTCGTACATGTTGCCGAGCGGGAAACGCTCGGTGGCGAACCCGCGCAGCACGATCGAGGCGACCATCAGCGCGGCGACGACGACCACGAGGGCGCGACCCATGTTGCCGAGCCGCTCCGACAGCGTCCGGGTCGGCGGGCCGTCGACGCGGCCCGGGACCTGCGTTCCCCCGGAGGGGGCACCGGCGGTGACGAGTTCGCGTTCGGCGACCCGGTCGGCCCGGTGGGTCGCGTACTCGGCGACGAGCAGGACCAGGGCCAGCACCAGCACCGCGAATGCCGATTCGAAAGCCCAGTCGCTGTACCGTGCGATCGTCTCGTGAGCAATCATCTGTTCTTCTCCTCTGCCGAACCGGCAGCGTCGTGACCGAGCAGGCGCGCAACCAGACGGTCGAACTCGTCACCCCAGCCGGCCTGATCCGTACGGGCCAGACCACCGAGCTCTACTACGGTTTGTCGTTCGCCGCCTGTCACTGTACCGGCCGGATACACCCGGACCCAGACACGCCGCCGCTTGACCAGCAGCGACACGAGCAGTCCCGCCATCATCGCCAGCGCCGACACGAGCACCCACTGCTGCGCCGGGTCGTGCGAGACCTGCAGGTTCACGAAGTCGGTGGCGCCGTCGAAGCGGACCTGGGTGCCGTCCGCCAGCGTGGCGCTCTCGCCGGGACGCAGGTTCACCCGGTCCTGCTTGACCAGGCGACCCTGGTTGATCAGCTCGCCGTTGAGCGAGAACAACGACTGCGGGCTGCCGGTGTCGAGGCCGGCATCGCCCTTGTAGATGTCGATCGCGACGGCCGGATCCAGCATTTTCGGGAATGCCGACGACAGCAGCGACCCGTGCAGCGCGGCCGTCGGCGCGAACAGGCCCTCGATCGCTATCTGGTTCTTGCGGCGTTCGTCGGCGTCCGGGAACATGCCGCCCGGCGGGTCGAACCGCATCGCGCCGCTGCTCAGGAACGTCGTCGCGTCGTCCGGGGCGAACTGCAGCGTCTCGGTGCGGGTCTCGCCGTTCGGCCAGGTCACCGTGAACGTCGGCGCGAATCCGTGACCCTGCAGGTACACGCGGTCGCTGCCGACGCGCAGCGGATGGTTCACCTTCAGTTCGGCCTGCCGCCACGTGTTCGAGGTGATGTCGTCGCCGTACTGGTAGTCGATATTCGAGGTGAACATCTCGGCCTGGCCGTTGTCGAGGTAGTCCGCCTCGAAATCGTTCACCCGGATGCACATCGGGTTCAGACCGGTGCCGTCGAGGGTGACACCGGCACGGAACGAGTCGAACGACGCCGGGGAGGTCGTGCAGAACTCCTCCCCGTGCGCGATGAGGATCCGCTGCCCCTCGTATCCGAAGAGCTTGCCCATGGCGACGGTGAAGAGCAGGCCGACCAGGGAGATGTGGAAGACGAGGTTGCCGAACTCGCGCAGATAGCCCTTCTCGGCGGACAGGGTCAGCTCGCCGTCCTTCGCGCGCGGTCCCCCGGCACGTTCGGCGATGCGCCAGCCCTTCAGCTGCCCGCGGACCCGGGCGAGGACCTCCTCGGGGCTCCCGCCGACGGTCGTCTCGGCGTGGTGCGGCAGCCGGCCCAGGTTCCGCGGCGCCGCCACCGGGCGGGTGCGCAATGCCCGGAAGTGCTCGACGCAACGCGGCAGGATGCACCCGACGAGCGAGACGAACAGCAGCACGTAGATCGCCGTGAACCAGAAGCTGCCGAACACGTCGAACAGCTCGAGCTTGTCCATGAACGGTCCGAGGGTGGGCCGCGCCGCGATGTACTCGTCGACCTTGCCGGCGTTGAGGCTGCGCTGCGGCAGCAGGGCACCCGGGATGGCGGCGAGCGCGAGCAGGAACAGCAGCACCAGCGCCGTGCGCATCGACGTCAGCCCGCGCCAGGTGTTGCGCACGAACGCGACGGCGCGCCCTGCCGGACCCTGCCGAGGCGGCACCGGCTGCGGCGCGGTGGTCGGGGTGTCGGTCGCGGTCACCGGTGCCCTCCTGCCGGGGCACCGGGGTTGCCCGCGGGGACCATCTGATCGGGCTGCATGTACTGCCTCTCGAAACGTTCGGAACTTGTGGCGACCTCTGCCGTCAGATCGGCAGAGTCACCTCGGAGATGAAGGCGTCCCGCACCCAGGACACGAACATGTCCCACGCGCCGGTGACCAGGGCGACCCCCACGGCGACGAGCATGATGCCGCCGAAGATCTGCACGGTGCGGGCGTGCGACCGCAGCCAGCCGACCCCCCGCAACGCGCGCGCCGACCCCAGGGCCAGCACCACGAACGGCAGACCCAGCCCGAGGCAGTAGAAGACGATCAGGGCGACACCCCGCGCCGCCGTCGTGCCTTCGGTGCCGGCCGCCAGCGAGATCACCCCGGCCAGCGTCGGCCCCAGGCAGGGGGTCCAACCCAGCGCGAAGACGCCGCCGAGCAGCGGTGCACCCGCCAGGCTCGACAGACGGCGCGGCTCGGGCCGGGTGTCGCGCTGCAGCGCCGGGATCAGGCCCACGAACACCAGGCCCATGACGATGGTGACGACCCCGCCGACCCGCATCAGGACGTCACGGTTGACCGAGAGCAACGAGATCGCACCGAAGACGGACGCGGTCGCCAGGACGAACACCACGGTGAATCCGGCGACGAACAGCGCCGCGGCGCCGGCGACCCGCAACCGGCCGTCGCTGCGCAGCGTCGTCGTGCGGGCCTGCGCCTGCGTCTCGGTGACCGCCGGCGCTTCCGCACCGACGACCCCGGCCAGGTAGGACAGATAGCCGGGAACGAGCGGCACCACGCACGGCGACGCGAACGAGACGAGACCGGCGAGCAGGCACGCACCGGCGGCGACCAGCAGCGGCCCGCTCGCGGCCAGCGACTGGAAGGTGTCGCCCACACCGGACGCCAGCACCGTGTCGGCGCCGGTCGCGGTGAACGCTGCGGTACTCGTCGTCACTGCCGTACTCGACATCACTGCTGTCCGGCCGGTTCGGCGGCGATCCGCTCGACCACCGGCTGCAGGTCCTCGGCGAGCAGTTCGGTGAGGAACACCGCGGCGACGCGATGGTCGCGGTCGAGCACCACGGTCGTCGGCACCACCGAGGTCGGATAGTTGCGGCCCAGCGCGAGCAGCGACCGCATCGCCGGGTCGTAGATCGACGGATAGGCCACGTTGTTGTCGACGACGAAG
This sequence comes from Rhodococcus sp. O3, assembly GCF_048897285.1. Classification (NCBI taxonomy): domain Bacteria; kingdom Bacillati; phylum Actinomycetota; class Actinomycetes; order Mycobacteriales; family Nocardiaceae; genus Rhodococcus; species Rhodococcus sp. O3. The sequence goes on along the minus strand of NZ_JBMBTE010000061.1, from coordinate 1,338 downwards.
TCCTGCGCCTTGTCACGCTGGTTGTCTCGGACGTTGATGCCGAGGAACTGCACGCCCAGGTCCTCGGTCGACTCGTACACCTGCTCGAGGTCCCCGACCTCGCTGCGGCAGGGAGCACACCACTGACCCCACACGTTGAGCACGACGACCTTGCCCTCGTAGTCGGCGAGCGAGAGCGTCTGCCCCTCGTTCATCAGGTCCTCACCGGACAGGGCGCCGAGGGTGCCCCGTTCGGACGGCGGATCGTAGAAGATGCGGGTCTGACCACCCGGGGAGACGAAATCGAACGTGCCGCCGGTGGCGACGGCGTCGTCTCCGGTCGCGCACGACGTCAGGGCCGCGACGCTGCACAGCAGCGCCGCGACGACCACGAAGATCCTTCTCATGCGCCGTGCACATTCGGGTCGGAGGCCCCGGCCGGCTCCGAGTACACGATGTCGACGAGGGTGTCCCCGTCGTACACCAGAGACGTCAGAGACGCGAGACTGCACTGCCGGTTCCGCGGGTCGTGCCACAGCCGCTCCCCTTCGAGGAATCGGCGCAGCGTCCACACCGGAAGCTGGTGGCTCACGCACACCGCCTCGCGGCCGACCGCGGCGACGCGCGCGGCGTTGACGGCGGCGAGCATGCGATGCGCGATCTGCAGGTAGGGCTCGCCCCACGAGGGGGTGAACGGGTCGCGCAGCTTCCACCAGTGCCGGGGACGGCTCAGCGCGCCGTCGCCCACCGCGACCTTCAGTCCCTCGAACTGGTTGCCCGCCTCGATGAGGTTGTCGTCCGTGAGGACCGGCAGTCCGTGCTTCTCGGCAATCGGCGCGGCGGTCTGCTGCGCGCGCTCGAGCGGGGACGCGACGACGTGCGCGATGTCGTGGTCGGCGAGCACCGCCGCCACCGACCGTGCCTGGGACTCACCGGTGACGGACAACCGGTAGCCCGGCAGCCGGCCGTAGAGGATGCCGGTGGGGTTGTGCACCTCGCCGTGCCGCAGCACGTGCACGATGGTGCGCTTCTCGGACGGGACGGTTTCGGTCACGTGGGTATTCCTCGCGTCGGGCGTCAGCGGATCGGGGATGGAGGCGGGGTCGGGGCGGGTCAGGGGGCGGTCGCCGCCGCGGCGGCCTTCGCGGCGTGCGGCAGGGCGTCGGCGATACGCGAGAAGGCGTCGTCGTCGAGGGCGGACGAGACGAACCAGGTCTCGAAAGCGCTCGGCGGGGCGTACACGCCGTGCTCGAGCAGGGCGTGGAAGAACGCCGGGAAACGCCAGGTCTGCGCGGCCTTCGCCTCGTCGTAGTTCGTCACCGGTGCGTCGGTGAAGAAGACGCTGAGGAGGGTGCCGGC
>NZ_JBMBTE010000060.1:0-32572 GCF_048897285.1 Rhodococcus sp. O3 | reverse complement strand
TCGCCGGCGGCACCGTTGGCCTCGGCGAGCGCGACGATGCCGTCGAGTTCGCGGGCGAAGCCGATCTGCTGGCCGAGGGTGGAGACGCCGCGCTCGAAGGTGAGCAGCGCCATCGCGACCTTCCAGCCGTCGCCGGGCGCGCCGACGACGAGGTCCGCGTCGGTGACGGCGTCGTCGAAGAACACCTCGTTGAATTCGGAGGTGCCGGTGAGCTGCTGGATGGGCCGGACGGTGACGCCGGGCTGGTCGAGCGGCACGAGCAGGAAGCTCAGGCCCTGGTGCCGGGTCGAGCCGGGCTCGGTGCGGCACACGACGAACGCCCACTGCGCGACGTGCGCGAGGGACGTCCACACCTTCTGCCCGTTGATCACCCACTTGTCGCCGTCGAGCCGCGCGGTGGTCGAGACGTTGGCGAGGTCGGACCCGGCGCCGGGTTCCGAGTAGCCCTGGGCCCACAGTTCGGTCACGTTCCGGATCCCGGGCAGGAAGCGCCGCTTCTGCTCGTCGGTGCCGAACGCGATGAGGGTCGGGCCGAGGAGTTCCTCGCCGAGGTGATTGACACGCGCGGGCGCGTTCGCCTTGGCGTATTCCTGGTGGAAGATCACCTGCTGTTCGAGGGTGGCGCCGCGGCCGCCGTACTCCGTCGGCCATCCGATGCACGTCCACCCGGCGGCAGCCAGGTGCCGATCCCAGGCGAGCCGTTGTTCGAAGAACTCGTGCTCGCTTCCGGGCCCGCCCTTACCTCTGAGCTCGGCGAATTCGCCGGTCAGGTTTTCTTCGAGCCACTGGCGGACGGTGGCCGCAAACTCTGCGTTCTCGAGACTCTCGCTCTGATCCACGTCTGTACGATAACCTACCAAGCAATTGCTAGGTAGGGAGCTCAGTGACTGCACATCCGAGAACCACGCCGGCCGCCCTGGACCGCGCCGCCGGCACCTACGCCGACCGGCTCGCCATCGCCGACGGCGATACCCGTCTGACCTTTGCACAGCTGCGCGACCGGGTCCGGGACTTCGCCGCCGCACTCGTCGCGAGCGGCGTCGAACCGGGCGACCGCGTCGTCCTGTGGTCGCCGAACACGTATCACTGGGTCGTCGCCGCCCTCGGTGCGCACTGGGCCGGTGCGGTCGTCGTCCCCGTCAACACGCGCTACACCGGTGCGGAGGCCGCCGACATCGTCGACCGCGTGCACGCCACGGCGCTCGTCGTCGTCGGGGAGTTCCTCGGCGCCGACCGCTACGCCCAGTTGCGCGAGGCCGCACCCGACCTGCACGTGCCGCACGTCGTGCGGGTCCCGGTCGGCGGCAACGACGTTCCCGTCGAGGGTGTACGGGACTGGGACGACTTCCTGTCCCTCGCGACCGATGCGAGCCGCGCCGAAGCCGATTCCCGGGCCGCCGCGGTCGACGCCGACGACGTCTGCGACATCCTGTTCACCTCCGGCACCACCGGCCGCAGCAAGGGCGTGCTCAGCGCGCATCGCCAGACGATCGGGGTCGCGCAGGCGTGGGCCGACTGCGCCGAACTGTCCGCCGAGGACAACTACCTGATCATCAACCCGTTCTTCCACAGCTTCGGCTACAAGGCCGGCATCGTCGCCGCGCTGCTGTCCGGGACCACGGTCGTGCCGATGGCCGTGTTCGACGTCGAGAAGGTCATGGCGATGGTGTCCGCCGAGCAGATCAGCGTGCTACCCGGCGCACCGACCATCTACCAGAGCATCCTCGACCATCCCCGCCGCGGCGACTACGACCTGTCGAACCTGCGCATCGCGGTCACCGGCGCGGCCCCGGTGCCGGTCGCGCTGGTCGAGCGCATGCAGAACGAGCTGGCCTTCGACGCGGTGCTCACCGCCTACGGCCAGACCGAGGCGGTCGTGGTCAGCATGTGCCGCACCGACGACGACCCGGTCACCGTGTCCACGTCCTCGGGCCGCGCCACCGCCGACTTCGAGATCCGCATCGGCGAAAAGGGCGAGATCCTGCTGCGCGGACCCAACGTGATGCTCGGCTATCTCGACGACCCCGAGGCCACCGCGGCGGCCGTCGACGCCGACGGCTGGCTGCACACCGGAGACGTCGGAACCCTCGACGAGCGCGGCTATCTCGACATCACCGACCGGCTCAAGGACATGTACATCAGCGGCGGTTTCAACGTCTATCCCGCCGAGGTCGAGGCGGCACTGCTGCGACTGCCCGGTGTGCACGAGGTCGCCGTGATCGGCGTTCCCGACGGCCGCATGGGCGAGGTCGGCCGCGCCTTCGTCGTGCCGTTGGCCGACGCCGAGCTGACGGAGGATGCGGTGATCGCGTTCTGCAAGGAACGGCTCGCCGGTTTCAAGGTCCCCCGATCGGTGCGGTTCGTCGAGTCCCTGCCCCGAAACCCGTCCGGCAAAGTTCTGAAAAACGTTCTGCGTGAGGAGAAATCATGACCGTCCCGTTCGAGCCCGACGTCGTCACCTATGAAGTACGGGACGGGGTTGCGATCGTCACGCTCAACCGCCCGGACTACCGCAACGCCCAGAACTCGGTGATGACCTACGCCCTCGACGCCGCCTTCGAGCGCGCCGTCGAGGACGACGAGGTGAAGGTGATCGTGCTGGCCGGCAACGGCAAGCACTTCTCCGCCGGCCACGACCTCGGCACCCCGGGACGCGACCACCACGTGCACTACGACAACAAGGCCGTCATGTGGTGGGACCACATCGACAAGCCGGGCGGCGACCAGCGCTACGCCCGCGAGATGGAGGTCTACCTCGGGATGTGCCGCCGCTGGCGGGAGATCCCCAAGCCGACCATCGCGGCGGTGCAGGGCGCGTGCATCGCCGGTGGCCTCATGCTCGCATGGGTGTGCGACCTGATCGTCGCGTCCGAGGACGCGTTCTTCTCCGATCCGGTTGTGCGCATGGGCATCCCGGGTGTCGAGTACTTCGCGCACCCGTGGGTGCTGGGCACGCGCTTCGCCAAGGAGATCCTCTACACCGGTGACCGCTTCACCGCGCAGCGCGCGTACGAGGTCGGCATGGTCAACCGCGTCGTGCCGCGCGAACAGCTCGAGGACGAAACCCTCGCCCTCGCAGCGCGGATCGCGGAGATGCCGCGCTTCGGCCTGGCCCTGACCAAGCGAGCCGTCAACCAGTGCGAGGACCTCATGGGCATGCGCAACGGCATGGACTCGGTGTTCGGCCTGCACCACTTCGCGCACGCCCACAACGCCGAGGTCGGGACCGATTCCCTGGGTGGCATGAACGCGAAGTCGATGGCGGCCAGCGCCCGGCCCGTTCAGGAAGGCAAGTGATGGATCTCGAGTTCGACGACGCCACAGTCGCATTCCGCGACGAGGTGCGGGCGTTCCTCGCCGAGAACGTGCCGTCCACCCCGCTGAAGTCCATGGACACGAAGGAGGGCTTCGAGGAGCACCGGCAGTGGGAACGCACCCTCGCCGACGCCCGCCTGTCCGTCGTGTCCTGGCCCGCCGAACTCGGCGGCCGTGACGCGACGCTGCAGCAGTGGGTGATCTTCGAGGAGGAGTACTACCGCGCCGGCGCGCCCGGGCGGGTCAGTCAGAACGGCATCTTCCTGCTCGCCCCCACCCTGTTCGAGCACGCCAACGCCGAGCAGCTCGCGCGCATCATGCCGCGGATGGCCCGCGCCGACGACATCTGGGCGCAGGCCTGGTCCGAACCCGAATCGGGCAGCGACCTGGCGTCGCTGCGCTCCACCGCGACCCGCACCGACGGCGGCTGGCTGCTCAACGGCCAGAAGACGTGGAGTTCGCGGGCGAGCTTCGCGGACTGGGGCTTCGGCCTGTTCCGCTCCGATCCGGAGGCCCAGCGGCACAAGGGCATCACGTACTTCATGTTCGACCTGCGCTCCCCCGGTGTCACCGTCCGTCCGATCGATCAGCTCGACGGCGAGCCGGGATTCGCGGAGATCTTCCTCGAGGACGTGTTCGTGCCCGACGACCCCGCCAACCCGGGTGAGTCCGGTGTCATCGGCGGCGTCAACGAGGGCTGGCGCGTCGCCATGAGCACCGCGTCGAACGAACGCGGCCTGTCGCTGCGCTCCCCCGGCCGCTTCCTCGCGACCGCCGACCGGCTGCTGCAGCTCTACCGCACCTCCCCGCTGCACGGTGACGCCGCGCTGCGGAACCGGGTGGCGGACGCGTGGATCGGTGCGCGGGCATACGAACTGTCGACCTGGGGCACCGTGACCCGGCTCGAGGCCGGCGGTCAGCTCGGCGCCGAATCGTCGATCAACAAGGTGTTCTGGTCGGAGTGGGACATCGCCGCCCACGAGACCGCACTCGAACTGCAGGGCCCGGAGGCCGAGCTCGTCGACTCCTGGACCGACGGCTACCTCTTCTCGCTGTCCGGCCCGATCTACGCGGGTACCAACGAGATCCAGAAGAACGTCATCGCCGAGCGGCTGCTCGGCCTACCGAAGGGCGACCGATGAGATTCGCACTCGACGAGTCCCACGAGGATTTCGCGGCGAGCATCGACGCGCTGCTCACCAAGTCGGACATGCCGGCGGTGATCCGCGCCTGGAACACCGGCGACACCGAACCCGGCCTGAAGGTGTGGCAGCGGCTCGCCGAGACCGGCGTCAACGGCCTGCTCGTCGCCGAGGAACACGACGGCCTCGGCGCCGACGCCGTCGATCTGATCGTCGCCGTCGAACAACTCGGCCGTCACGCGGTGCCCGGCCCCGTCGTCGAAACCGTCGCGGTCGCACCGAAACTGCTCGCCTCGGTCGCGCCCGACCGGCTTGCCGCGCTGGCGTCCGGTTCTCTCGCGACCGTCGCGGCGGCTCCGCACGTGCCGTACGCGGTCGACGCGGACACCGCCGATCTGATTCTGCTCGTGCAGGATTCGACCGTGTCCACCGGCGTCGCCGGCGACGCACACGGATCGGTCGATCCGGCCCGGCGGCTCTTCACGGTGACCGCGGCCGACACCCTCGGCACCGCGGACTTCACCGACGCGTTCGATCTCGGCGCGCTCGCGACCGCGGCGCAACTGCTCGGGCTGGGCCGCACCCTGCTCGAGACCAGCACCGAATACGCGCAGCAGCGCAAGCAGTTCGGTCGCGTCATCGGCTCGTTCCAGGCGATCAAGCACCACCTCGCCGAGGTCGCCGTCGCCCTGGAGATGGCCCGCCCGCTGCTGCTCGGTGCGGCGCTCGCGGTGCGGGACGGACTGCCGACTGCCTCGCGGGACGTCTCGGCCGCGAAGGTCGCGTGCGGTGACGCCGCGTACCGGGCCGCCCGCACGGCGTTGCAGGTGCACGGCGCGATCGGCTACACGCAGGAACACGACCTGTCCCTCTGGCTGACGAAGGCCCGCGCGCTGGTCACCGCGTGGGGCACGCCGGATGTGCACCGGGCGCGGGTCGTCGCAGCTCTGGAGGCGTCGTGACGTTCGAAACCGAGGATCGCGCCGCCCTGCGGCAGTCGGTGCGCGACCTGCTGGCCAAGCACTCCGACTCCGCCGCCGTACGCAAGGCCATCGCGTCGCCGGACGGCTTCGACACGACCCTGTGGTCTCGGCTCGTCGAACAGATCGGGGTCGCGGCGCTGGCGATTCCCGAGGAGTTCGACGGAGTGGGCGCCTCGCTCGCCGAAACCCACGTCGTGCTCGAGGAACTCGGCCGCACCCTGACGCCGTCGCCGATGTTCGGTTCCGCGGTGCTCGCCGCGCAGGTACTGCTGCTCTCCGGTGACACCGAGGCGTGCGCACGGCTGCTGCCGCACATCGCGGCCGGCGAGGTCGTGGCGGTGTGCTGGGCCTCCGAATCCGGTTGGACCACAGAGGGTGTCACGGCATCGGGCGATTCGCTGACCGGCACCGCGCACTACGTGCTCGGCGGGGATGTCGCGACGACTCTGCTCGTGCTCGCCAGTGACGGTGACGCAGTCGTGCTGTTCGAAGTGGATCCGGACGCCGACGGTGTCGAGCGGCGCCGGGTGCCGACGATGGATCCGACGCGGTCCCTGTCGCAGGTGTCGTTCACCGCGGTGGCCGGGCGACGCCTGTCGTCACCGGCCGACCTGGTCGAACGGCTGACGACGGTCGCGCTCGTCGCGCTGTCCGCCGAGCAGGTCGGGGCCGCGCAGGCCGTGCTGGATCTCACCGTCGAATACGCGAAGAACCGCAAGCAGTTCGGTCGCGTCATCGGTTCGTTCCAGGCACTCAAGCACCGGATGGCCGATATGTACGCGCTCGTCGAGACCGCCCGGTCGATGTCGTACGCGGCGGCACTGTCGCAGGATCCGCAGGACGCCTACGCCGCGAAGATCTACTGCTCCGAGGCATTCGAGCAGGTCGCGGCCGAGGCGATCCAGTTGCACGGCGGCATCGCCATCACGTGGGAACACGACGCGCAGCTGTATTTCAAGCGCGCCCACGGCACCGCGCAGCTGTTCGGCCGGCCGCACGAATATCTGGGTGCGGTCGCCCACTGACGGCGCTACCCTGCCCGGGTGCCCCTGCTCGACGCCACCGCACCGCCACCGAGCCGCCCTTGCCGCATCCTCGTCGCCGGTACCTCCGGGTCCGGGAAGACGACGCTGGCGGGGCGGCTCGGGGCGGCGCTCGGCATCCCGCACGTGGAGCTGGACGGGTTGCACCACGGACCGAACTGGACCCCGCGGGCGTCGTTCGCCGACGACGTGGACCGGTTCAGCGCGCAACCCGCGTGGGTGACGGAGTGGCAGTACCGCGCGGTGCGTCCGCTGCTGGCCGAACGCGCCGATCTGATGGTGTGGCTGGACCTGCCCCGCGCGACGGTGATGCGCCAGGTGGCCGCGCGCACCCTGCGGCGTCGGTGGCGCCGGGAAGTGTTGTGGAACGGCAACATCGAACCACCCCTGCACACGGTGTTCACCGACCCGGCGCACATCGTGCGGTGGGCGTGGTCGACGCATCCCCTGACGGCGCAGCGGGTCGCCGAGGCCGTCGCGCGGCGACCCGAATTTCCCGTGATCCGGCTGACCGCCCGGCGCGAGGTGGACGCCTGGGTCCGGCAGCTTCGTCCTGTCGAGTAGTCGGGGCGCCGCCGATCCAGGGCGTGTCCTAGTCGGGCCGTTCGGCGATCCGTTTGATGGCTTCCATGCGGCGATCCCACTGCCGCCCGATGGCATCGAGCTCATCGGCGAGCTTGCCGAGCGGGGTGCCGACCGCCCGGTAGCGGATCTCTCGCCCCACCCGGACCGACTCCACGAGTCCGGCGTCGGCCAGCACGGACAGGTGCTTGGCGATGGCCTGCCTGCTGACCGGAAGCCGGTCTGCCAGCGCACTCGCGGACAGGTCCTCGGCGCCGACCTCGGTGAGGATGTTCCAGCGGGTCTCGTCGGCGAGTACCGCCAGCACCGCCGGAACATCCTTGGACGTATCGCTCACCGTGCTTCCACGTACTCCACGAGGTCGCCCAGTTCGGCCTGCCAGCCCTCGACGTTGCCGTCGTGAGCCGATCGCGGTTCGGCGAGCTCCTCGAAACCCGTCTCCACCAGTGTCAAGCGGGTACCTCCGTCGATCTCGGCGAGGTCGAAGCGCACCAGCGTGGAGTTTCCCTGCACGGGGTCGGCGTTCGATTCACGCGCCCACCGGTAGATCAGGGTCTTCGGTTCGTCCACGTGCTCGACCAGCACACGGAACGGTCCTTTGTCGTGATTCGTCCAGCCGAAACTTCCTGCACCTCCGGGTCTCGGATCGAATTCTGCTGTGTCACCGAACCATTGGGCGATCAGCTCCGGTTCGGTCAGGGCGGCCCACACCTTGGTGATCGGGGCCTCGATATCGATACTGCGGGTGATGTCGAGAGATGCCATGACTTCCTCCGTGGTAGATGATTTGCAACTCCAGAGTTGCACATACTCGAGCTCACTGCAACCCCCGAGTTGCATTTCTTCTTCCGGACCGCGAAGCCGCACTCCGCTGGTTAGCCTGGGACGATGAGCACTCCCGAGATCACGCTGAATTCCGGAACGACCATCCCGCAGCTCGGCCTGGGAGTCTGGCAGGCCACGGACGAGCAGACCGAGCACATCGCGCGGTTCGCGATCGACGAGGCAGGCTACCGACACATCGACACCGCCGCCGCGTACGGCAACGAGGCGGGCGTCGGGCGCGGTATCGCGTCGTCGTCGGTCCCGCGCGAGGACCTGTTCGTCACCACCAAGCTGTGGAACTCGGACCAGGGCTTCGAACCTGCCCTGGCGGCGTTCGACGCGAGCCTGGAGCGGCTCGGTCTCGACTACGTCGACCTGTATCTCGTGCACTGGCCGTTGCAGGACGATCAGCGCCTGCTGCGCACATGGGATGCGATGGAGCAGATCGCGGCATCGGGGAAGGCCAAGGCGGTCGGCGTCTGCAACTTCGAGCCGCGGCACCTGAAGCTGCTCGCCGAGCGCGGCGGCCTGCTTCCCGCCGTCGACCAGATCGAACTGCACCCCCACCTGCCGCAGACGGAGATCCGCGCGACCGCCGCCGAACTCGGTATCGCCGTCGAATCCTGGAGTCCGCTCGGCGGCACCAGCGGGTCCGGCTGGGGTCCGGCGTCCAAGCCGAACACGCTGCTCACGGACCCGATGATCACGCGCATCGCCGACCGGCACAGCAAGACACCGGCGCAGGTCCTGATCCGGTGGCACCTGCAGAACGGACTGATCGTCATTCCGAAGTCGGTGCACGAGCAGCGGATCGCCCAGAACATCGACGTGTTCGATTTCGAGCTGTCCGAACTGGACCTGAGCGAGATCGCGACCCTCGACGACGGCACCCGGGTCGGGATGCACCCGAACGAGATGAACCTGGGAGCGCCGTAAGGTCTTGCGTTCGCCGCACCCGGCCCCAATAGTGGAACGTGTTCTCATTCTGGATCCGAGCGTTCCACGATTCTCCGGGAAGGCATTCATGAGCGACACCACCGGCACGCACCTCGTCCTCGGCAGGAAGGTCGCGATGCCCGTGCAGGTCCGGACCGCGACCGCCTTCATGGCGATGTTCTCGGTACCCACGGCACCCGCGCAGGCACTGATCGCCGACAGCGGACTCGAGATTCTGCAGTACCGGCCCGGACACGGCCTCTGCACCCTCGTGTTCGTCGACTACGTCGACGGAGATCTCGGCCCCTACAACGAATTCGGCGTGTGCTTCCTCGTCCGCGACCACAACCGGCGCGGCGGCACGGTGCTGCAGGACCTCCGCGAACTCGGGTCCGGCGGTGCCGGTGCGCTCATCCACCGACTGCCCGTCGACGGCGACTTCACGCTCGCCGCCGGTCGCGGCATCTGGGGATTCCCGAAGATCCTCGCCGACTTCGACGCCGACCATCGCAGCGCCACCAAACGCGCGTCGGTGTCCGCGGACGACCGGCTCATCGCGGAACTGACCGTCGCTCGGGGCATTCCGGTTCCGGGCGCGGGTGCGACGGCGTCCGTCGCGGCGTACTCGTCCCTGGAGGCGGTGACGCGCCGCACGAGTTGGGACATGAACCCGTCCGGGATGCGGACGCGGATCGGGGGTGCCACGCTGCGGCTGGGCACGCACCCGATCGCCGACGAGTTGCGGTCGCTGGGTCTCCCCAAACGGGCGCTGGTGTCGTCGTCGATCGGGAATCTGGCGATGACGTTCGGGGACGCCGTAGAAGTGCCGGTGCGTTAGCGCTGCCTTTTCCGAGCGAATGTATCGTTCGTCTCCTTCGATCGATCGAACGTACCGTTCGCTCGAGCCACGAGGCACGGTCCGGTCCCGTGAGCGGACGCACTGCTGCGCATCCTGGCGTCCCCATCTCCGGCGTTCGTTCGGCAGAGTGGACTCCTGCAGCAACCCGCCCGAAAGGACCACGCATGATCCCCGCCGTCGCCGGCTTCGTCTCGCTTACCGGAAGCATCGGTGTCAAAGACAACCGTCCCGACTTCGCACTTCTCGGCGTGAACACCCCCGACGTCGCCTCCGCCGCCGTGTTCACGCAGTCCCGCTTCGCCGGCCCGAGTGTGCGTCTCGACCGCGAGGTCGATCTGTCGGCGCTCCGCGGAGTCGTCGTCGTGTCGGGCAACGCGAATGTCGCAACCGGAGAGCAGGGACTCGCGGATGCCCGGACACTCCGGGCCTGGGCGGCAGACCGCCTCGGATGCCCGGCCGAACAGGTTCTCGTCGCCTCGACCGGCGTCATCGGGGTGTTGTATCCGATGGAACGCATGCTCGCGGGAATGGACGCCCTGCCCGCGCCCGGACCCGCCGATCTCGGCGCGGTCGCCGAGGCGATCATGACGACGGATACGCGATCCAAATGTGCGTTCCGGAAGGTCGGGAACGCCACGGTGGTCGGGGTGGCCAAGGGTGTCGGCATGATGGAACCGAACATGGCGACGATGCTGTCGTTCGTCGCGACCGACGCGCAGATCGCCCCGGACGCCCTCGACCGCATCTTCCGTTCGGTCGTCGACCGCACCTACAACGCGGTCAGCGTCGACTCCGACACCTCCACATCGGACACCGCTGCCGTGTTCGCTTCCGGGGCGGCCGGGCCCGTCGACCCGACCGAGTTCGAAGCGGCCCTGCTCGAGGTGTGCACCGAGCTCGTGCGGATGATCGCCTCGGACGGTGAGGGCGCCAGCAAACTCATCGAGGTCCGGGTCACGGGTGCCCGCAACGATGCGCAGGCCAAGCTCGTCGCCAAGGCGGTCGTGAATTCCCCGCTCGTCAAGACGGCCGTGCACGGCGCCGACCCGAACTGGGGCCGAGTGGCGATGGCCGTGGGGAAGTGCGAATCCGAAACCGACATCCTCGAGGAGAACGTGCGGATCGCATTCGGAGGGCTCGAAACCTATCCGGTCCCGGCATCACCCGAACGACTCGCCGCTCTCCAGGAGTACCTCGGGGGTGACGAGGTGGTCATCGAGGTGGACCTGGGCATCGCGGCGGGCGAGTTCACCGCCTACGGCTGCGATCTGACGGAAGGCTACATCCGCATCAACGCGGACTACACGACGTAGCCGCCCCCGGGCGAGCCCCCTCCCGTTTCCGAGCGAGCGGTACATTCGTCTCCGATCGATCGAATGTACCGCTCGCTCAGGAAGGACGGGGGTCTCGGGCAAGACGGAGGTCTCGGGAGAACCGGGGGGCGAGACTACAGCCAGGTGTCCTCGGTGACGCTCGTGAGGAACGCCTCGAGGTCGTCGCGCCAGGGTGCGGGCACCGTCTTCTCCGGTTCGATACCGGTGTACTGGCCGCGGTAGAACAACAGCGGACGTTCCTTCTCGTCCCGCACCTCGCTCAACGAGGCCACTCGTCCGAACACCACCCAGTGGTCGCCGCCGTCGTGCACGGTCTCGACGGTGCAGTCGATGTGGGCGAGCGAGCCGGTGAGGATCGGCGAACCCAGCGGCGAAGGCGTCCAATCGATTCCGGCGAACTTGTCGGGTTCGCGAGATCCGAAGCGGGCGCACGTGTCCTGCTGTTCCTCGGCGAGCACGTTGACGCAGAAGCGCCCGGACCGTTCGATCGCCGCCCAGGACCGCGAGGCCTTGGTGGGACAGAACAGCACCAGCGGCGGTTCCAGCGACAACGCCGCGAACGACTGGCACGCGAAGCCGACCGGAGCGCCGTCGTCGACGGTGGTGATGATGGTGACGCCGGTGCAGAACTGTCCGAGGACGTTCCGGAACCGGCGCGGATCGATCCCCACGCCGGATTCGGTTTCGCTGCCGGTCATTACTTGAATCCCACCGAGAAGTCGTGGCCCCACAGGCTCACCGCGGTGCTCTCCCGGGCGATCCACTTGTCGTCCTCGACTTCCAGCCCCTCACAACCGTATTCGACGTCGAAACCGCCCGGGGTCTTCATGTAGAAGGACAACATCAGGTCGTTGACGTGCCGGCCGAGGGTGGCGGACAACTTGACCTTCTTGCGCAGCGCCCGATCGAGGCACAGCCCGACGTCGTCGGAGTTCTCGACCTCCACCATCAGGTGCACGATCCCGGTGGGGTTCGGCAGCGGCGCGAACGCCAGGCTGTGGTGGCGCGGGTTGCAGCCGAGGAAACGCAGCCAGGCCGGTTCACCGTCCGCGGGCCGCCCGACAACCTGCGGGGGCAGGCGCATCGAGTCACGCAGCTTGAATCCGAGGATGTCCCGGTAGAACTCGAGGTCCGCCGCGTCGTCCTTGGTGGCGAGCACGACGTGTCCGAGGCCCTGCTCGCCGGTGACGAACTTGTGGCCGTACGGGCTCACGATGCGCCGATGCTGCAGCGCGACGGTGTGGAAGATCTCCAGTCGCGACCCGGAGGCGTCACGGCACTTGATGAACTCGACGACGTTGCGCTCGGCGGCCTCCTCCTTGGTGCCCTCCTCGAACGCCCAGTCCGCCTTGGCCAGTCGCTCGCGGATCTCCTGCAGGCCTTCGGCGTTGGCGCACTCCCAGCCGGAGGAGTAGAGCCCGTCGCGCTCGCCCGGAACGATGACGAGACGAGCCGGGTAGTCGTCCATCCGCAGGTAGAGCGCGTCGGGGTCGGTGCCCTTGCCCTCGACCATGCCGAGGACCTTGAGTCCGTAGTCGCGCCAGGCCGCCATGTCGGTGGCCTCGATGCGCAGGTACGCCAGTGCGCGGATGCTCATCAGTTGCCTCCCTCGAGTAGGAAGTCGGCTGCGAGCCTGTTGAACTCGTCGAACTTCTCGAGCTGCGCCCAGTGACCGCAGCCGCCGAAGACGTGCAGTTGCGCGCGCGGGATCATCTTCAGCGCCACGAGCGCGCCGTCGAGCGGATTGACGCGATCCTCGCGACCCCAGATGAGGAGCACGCGCTGCCGCAGCTTGTAGGCGTCGCGCCAGAGCATGCCCTTTTCGAATTCGCTGCTGGAGAAGGACTTGCCCATCGCCTTCGCGGCGGCCAGGGATTCGGGGGTGCTCGCCGCGGCGAACCGCTCCTCGATCAGTTCGGGGGTGATCAGCGACTGGTCGAACACCATGATCCGCAGGAAGGCTTCGAGGTTCTCGCGGGTCGGTTCGTAGCTGAACTTGCCGAGGTTCTTCACGCCCTCGGTCGGATCCGGGGCGAACAGGTTGACGCTCAGACCACCCGGACCCATCAGCACGAGCCGTCCGGCACGGTCCGGGTAGTCGAGCGCGAAACGCACCGCGGCACCGCCGCCGAGCGAATTACCGAGCAGGTGAACACGTCCGGTGATGTCGAGCGTGTCGAGCAGATCCTTCAGCGCCGAGGCACTGTGCACGAAGTACTGCGGATGCTCGGTGGGCTTGTCGGACTTGCCGTAGCCGGGCTGGTCCACCGCGAGCACGTGGAACCGCTGTGCCAGGACCGGGATGTTCTTGGAGAAGTTCGACCACGAGGACGCGCCGGGGCCGCCGCCGTGCAGGAGCACGATCGTCGGGCCGTTGCCGACGCCTGCCTCGTGGTAGTGCAGCTTCAGGTCCGGGCGGACCTGCGCGAAACGGGACGTGGATTCGTAGGTGAGTTCTTCGGTCGTCGTCATCGATCGCCTCCCCTAGACCATCGTGTCCGTGAGCGGCAGACCGAATTCGGCGCCACCGAACATGACGTAGGCGCGCTCGGCGTCGTTCGCTGCGTGCACGCGGCCGGCGTGGGCGTCGCGCCAGAAGCGCTGGATCGGAGTGCCGTTGGCGAGGGCAGTCGCTCCGGAGTTCTCGAAGAGCAGGTCGATCGACGCGATCGCACGGCCGGTGGCCCGCACCTGATCGCGGCGAGCACGCAGACGCAGCTCGATCGGAACTTCCTTGCCCGCCAACAGGTATGCGTATTCGTCGGCGACGTTGCCGGAGAGCTGACGCCATGCGGCGTCGATGTCGCTGGAGGCCTCGGCGATGCGGACCTTCGAGAACGGATCGTCCTTGGCCTTCTCACCGGCGTAGGCGGCGCGCACTCGCTTGCCCTGGTGCTCGACGTGGGCGTCGTAGGCGCCGTAGGCCATTCCCACGATGGGAGCGGAGATCGTCGTCGGATGGATGGTGCCCCACGGCATCTTGTAGACGGGAGCGGTGTTGACCTCGAGACCCGGCGACGCCAGATCGTTCATGGTCTTGAAGCTGAGGAAGCGGTGCCGCGGAACGAAGACGTCCTTGACGACGATCGTGTTCGAGCCGGTGCCGCGCAGGCCGACGACGTTCCACACGTCGTCGATCTCGTACTCCGAGCGCGGGATGAGGAAGCTGCCGAAGTCCACCGGGCGGCCGTCCTTGATGACCGGGCCACCCACGACGACCCAGGTCGCGTGGTCGCAGCCCGACGACCATGCCCAGGCACCGTTGACCTTGTATCCCCCGTCGACGACCTGGCCGGCGCCCATGGGGGCGTACGACGAGGAGATGCGCACGTCGGGATCCTCGCCCCACACGTCCTCCTGCGCCTGCTGGGAGAACAGCGCGAGATGCCAGTTGTGGATGCCGATGATGCCGGCGACCCATCCGGTCGAGCCGCACGCGCTCGCGATGTTGCGAACCGCGGTGTAGAAGGTCACCGGATCACACTCGTATCCGCCCCACTGGGACGGCTGGACGAGTTTGAAGAAGCCGGCCTCCTGAAGCGCCTTGATCGAGTCGTCGGGGATGCGGCGGAGGTCCTCGGTCTCCTGCGCACGTTCCCGGAAGGAAGGGAGCAGCGCGTCGATGCGCTGCAGTACCTCGTGGCTGTCGTGGTCGCCCACTGGACGCTCCCGTCTGCTCCGAATTGATCGCTTGAATCGAGACTAGAACACGTTCTTATTTCTGTCGAGGGTCTCGTCCAGCCGCAGGTCGGTGCGTTTTCGTAGGGACCAAAGTCTCCGATCACTTCCGGATCGGTGGGAACTTCTATAACGTGTTCTAGTAGGAAACCGAAGGGAAGTGAGGGGACATGGCACCGATTCGCGAGATCGACGTCGGAGAAGCCCGGACTCGGTACGCACGAGGCTGGCACTGCCTCGGCCTGAGCAAGACGTTCAGGGACGGCAAGCCCCACTCCGTGCAGGCATTCGGCACCAAACTCGTCGTCTGGGCCGACACCAACGGCGATCTCAAGATTCTCGACGCCTACTGCCGTCATATGGGCGGCGACCTGTCGCAGGGCGAGATCAAAGGCGACGACATCGCGTGCCCGTTCCACGACTGGCGCTGGAACGGCAGCGGCAAGTGCGCCGACATCCCCTACGCCCGCCGCGTTCCGCCGCTCGCCCGCACCCGCGCGTGGATCACCACCGAGAAGCACGGCCAGCTCTTCGTCTGGAACGACCCCGAGGGCAACCCGCCGCCGCCGGAGGTCACGCTCCCGGAGATCGAGCAGTACGGCAGCGACGAGTGGACCGACTGGACCTGGAACCAGATCCTCATCGAGGGTTCCAACTGCCGCGAGATCATCGACAACGTCGTGGACATGGCGCACTTCTTCTACATCCACTACGCCTTCCCGACATTCTTCAAGAACGTCTTCGAAGGGCACATCGCGGAGCAGTTCCTCAACACCCGCGGCCGCCCGGACAAGGGCATGTCCACCCAGTACGGCCTGGAGTCGACTCTCGAGTCGTACGCGGCGTACTACGGCCCGTCCTACATGATCAACCCGATGACCAACAGCTACGGCGGCTACAAGGTCGAATCGGTGCTGATCAACTGCCACTACCCGATCACGCAGGACTCGTTCATGCTGCAGTACGGCATCATCGTCAAGAAGCCGACGGGCATGACCGACGAGCAGTCGAACAGGATGGCGGCCAAGTTCACCGAGGGTATCGGCGAGGGCTTCCTGCAGGATGTCGAGATCTGGAAGAACAAGACCAAGATCGAGAATCCGCTGCTCTGCGAGGAGGACGGCCCCGTCTACCAGCTGCGCCGCTGGTACGAGCAGTTCTACGTCGACGTCGCCGACGTCACCGAGAAGATGACCCAGCGTTTCGAATTCGAGGTCGACACCACCAAGGCCAACGAGGCCTGGGAGGCGGAGGTCGCCGAGAACATGGCCCGCAAGGCCGCCGAGGCGGAGAAGAAGCAGGACGCGGAGGTCTGACGATGAGCGCCTCGACCCGAAAGAGCAAGTGGGCGAAGTCTCCGAGTTTCGCGGATCAGCCGGACCGGGTCGAGGCGATCGCCGCCCAGACCGCCATCGACAAGATCAACTACCTCGACTCGGGCATGAGCGAGATCGAGTGCCGAAGCTGTGGCACGTGTGTCCTGGTGCGCAAGAACAGCTTCCGGCAGACGAGCATCCAGTGGCAGGCCGATCCGAAGGAGACGTGCCCGGTCTTCCGGGACGCCGACCGCGCGGGCGGACCGCGCGATGGCTGCCCGAACCTGCGCGCGAGCATCGAGCAGGCCGTGCTCGACGGTTCGCTGACCGTGCCCAGGTAGTCGCGGTCCACGACGACGGGACCCTCCGTCCGGCCCGGCCGGACGGAGGGTCCCGTCGCCCGTTTGTGGAACATGTCTCGAGTCGGATCGCCGGCGCGATCTCCCCTCTCCGCACCGACAATCTGGGTGGAAAGGATGGACTCGGCAGAACCAATTCTATAACGTGTTCTACATGAGTGAGCAGGAGTACGACATCGTCGTCGTCGGCAGTGGCGCCGGCGGAATGACCGCCGCGATCACCGCCGCCAACAAGGGCGCGAGCGTCGTGGTGATCGAGAAGGCCGCCTGCTACGGCGGCTCGAGCGCCCGCTCCGGCGGCGGCGTGTGGATCCCCAACAACGACGCGCTGCAGGCGGCCGGTGTCGAGGACACCCCCGAGGCCGCGCGCACCTACCTGCACAGCATCATCGGCGACGTGGTGCCCGCCGAGAAGATCGACACCTACATCGACCGCGGCCCCGAGATGCTGTCCTTCGTCCAGAAGCACAGCGCGCTCAAATTACAGTGGGTCCCTGGATATTCCGACTACTACCCGGAGGCGCCGGGCGGGCGCGCCGGTGGCCGCTCCGTCGAGCCCAGCCCGTTCGACGGACGTCGCCTCGGCGCGGATCTCGCCACGCTCGAACCGGACTACGCGCGGGCCCCGAAGAACTTCGTCATCACGCAGGCCGACTACAAGTGGCTGAACCTGCTGATGCGCAACCCGCGCGGACCGCTGCGCGCCGTGCGGGTCGGCGCGCGCTTCGTGTGGGCGAACCTCACCCGGAAGCACCTGCTGGTCCGCGGTCAGGCACTCATGGCGGGTCTGCGCATCGGCCTCCGCGACGCGAACGTTCCCCTGCTGCTCGATACCGCCCTCACCGATCTCGTCGTCGAGGACGGTGCCGTGCGCGGCGTCAAGGTCGTCTCGGACGGTGAGGAGCGGATCATCCACGCCCGCAAGGGCGTCATCCTCGCCTGCGGCGGCTTCGAGCACAACGACGAGATGCGCAAGCAGTACCAGCGTGCCCCGATCGGGACGGAATGGACCGTCGGCGCGAAGGCCAACACCGGCGACGGCATCCGCGCCGGCCAGGCCGTCGGGGGCGCCGTGGACTTCATGGACGACGCGTGGTGGGGTCCGTCCTTCCCGCTGACCGGCGGGCCCTGGTTCGCGCTGTCCGAGCGCAGCCTGCCCGGCTGCATCATGGTCAACAGTTCCGGCAAGCGGTTCGCCAACGAATCGGCGCCGTACGTCGAGGCGACGCACGCCATGTACGGCGGAACCCACGGCCGCGGCGAGGGTCCCGGCGAGAACATCCCGGCGTGGCTGATCCTCGACCAGCGTTACCGCGACCGCTACACCTTCGCCGGCATCACCCCGCGCACGCCGTTCCCGGGTCGCTGGCTGAAGGCCGGTGTGCTGGTGAAGGCGGCGTCCGTCAGCGAACTCGCCGAGAAGATCGGTGTGCCCGCCGCGGCACTCACCGAGACCGTCGAGCGGTTCAACGGTTTCGCCCGCAGCGGTAAGGACGAGGACTTCGGCCGCGGCGAATCGCAGTACGACCACTACTACGGTGACCCGCTGAACAAACCGAACCCGAGCCTCGGCGTCATCGCCAAGGCCCCGTTCTACGCGTTCAAGGTGGTGCCCGGCGACCTCGGCACCAAGGGCGGACTCGTCACCGACGTCGACGCCCGCGTGCTCCGCGAGGACGGCACCGTCGTCGAGGGCCTCTACGCGGCCGGCAACGTCAGCGCCCCGGTCATGGGCCACACCTACGCGGGCCCCGGCGCGACCATCGGTCCCGCGATGACGTTCGCCTACCTCGCGGTCCTCGACATCCTGGGCGAGGGAACCCGGTCAACGGGAGAACCCGCAGCCGAGACGGCGGAACAGCACTAGTCTGCGGCCGAGGCCGGAAGCGCCCCGCCAACATCGCCGCTCGCGAGAGCGGCCGGTCAGAAAGGATCCCGCGTGCCCATCGACCCCTCCGTCGCGATCGGCGCCGAACTGCCCTCCCAGGACTTCTCCTGGAGCAGCAGCGAGGTTCAGCTCTACAACCTGGGAATCGGCGCCGGCTCCCGCCCCACCGACCCGGCCGAACTGCGCTACCTGAGCGACGGCCGGTCACAGGTGCTGCCGACGTTCGCGACCGTCGCCGCGACCTTCCACGCCGTGGAACCGCCGAAGGTGTCGTTCCCCGGCGTCGAGATCGACCTGGCGAAGGTCGTGCACGGGAGCCAGGAGGTCGTCGTGCACGCGCCGATCCCGGCCGACGGCAAGGGCCGCACCACCACGCGCATCGCCGAGGTGTGGGACAAGGGCAAGGCCGCGGTGATCGTGCAGGAATCGACCACGGTGGATCCCGAGGGCAACCCGCTGTGGACCGCACGGTCGTCGATCTTCGCGCGCGGCGAGGGCGGTTTCGGCGGCGAGCGCGGACCGTCGGAGTCCGTCGAACTGCCCGACCGCGAACCGGATGTCGAGGTGGACGTCCCGACGCTGCCGCAGCAGGCGCTGCTGTACCGCCTGTGCGGCGACCGCAATCCCCTGCACTCGGACCCGGAGTTCGCGAAGGGCGCCGGCTTCCCCGCTCCGATCCTGCACGGCCTCTGCACCTACGGCATCGTGTGCAAGGCGGCGACCGACGCCGTCCTCGACGGTGATGCCGCCCGCGTCAAGGGTTTCCGCGCACGGTTCGCCGGTGTGGTCTTCCCCGGCGAGACGCTGCGCGTCCGGATCTGGCGCGACGGCGATCGACTGCTGATCACCGCGGCCGTCGTCGAACGCGATCTCGCTCCGGCACTCGCCGACGTGGTACTCACCATCGCATAACCTCCTGTTCGATCTCCTTTTCCCCTCGAGAAAGTGGATCCTGCATGACGATTCGTGACGAGTCGCTGCGTCTGTCCCGGCGGGGTTTCCTCGCCGCCGGGGCAGGCGCCCTCGCTGCCACCGCCCTGGGTGGCTGGGCCCCGGCCCATGCTGTGCCGTTCGGATCGTCGGGCGCCACGCTGCCCGCTCCCCCGGAGTTCCCCGAGGGCATCGGACTGTTCCAGCAGGCGTATCAGAACTGGTCCAAGGAGATCATGCTCGACGCCGTCTGGACCTGCACACCGACGAGTCCGGAAGACGTTGTCCGACTCGCAAACTGGGCACACGCGCACGGTTACACGATCAGACCGCGCGGCGCGATGCACGGCTGGACCCCGCTGACCGTCGTGCAGGGGGCGTCGGTGGACCGGGTGATCCTCGCGGACACGATGGTCCATCTGAACGGGGTGAGCGTGCAGCCGGGCGGTGACCCCGCCACGGTGACCGCCGGAGCCGGAGCGACTCTCGACGCGATCACCACCGCACTCCAGGAGCACGGGCTGGGATGGGCGAATCTTCCTGCGCCGGGGGTTCTTTCGATCGCCGGATCGCTCGCCGTCGACGCGCACGGAGCCGCGCTTCCCGCCGACGGTGAGGAACCTGTGCCGGGCAACACGTTCGGCTCGCTGAGCAACCTGGTCACGGAGATGACCGCGGTGGTGTGGACGGGCAGCGAATACGGCCTGCGCACCTTCCGCCGCTCCGAATCCGACATCACCGCGCTGCTCACCAATCTCGGCCGTACCTTCGTCACCTCGGTGACGATGCAGGCCGGTCCGAACACGCGGATGCGCTGCCGCAGCTACACCGACATCGACTGGCGGGAACTGTTCGCCCCGGCCGGCGCCGAGGGCCGCACGTTCGAATCGTTCATTCGCAGCGACGGCCGCGCGGAGGCCATCTGGTATCCGTTCACGGACAAGCCGTGGATGAAGGTGTGGTCGATCGCCCCCGAGAAGCCCGCCGCATCCCGCGAGGTCTTCGGACCCTACAACTATCCGTTCTCCGACAACGTTCCCGAGCCGATCACCGATCTGCTCGGGCAGATCACCGCCGGAAACACATCCATCGCACCGGCGTTCGGGCAGGCCTACTACGGTGTGACGGTCGCGGGGCTCGCCGCGTCGAACTCGAGCGACATCTGGGGCTGGTCGAAGGATCTGCAGTTCTACATCAAGGCCACCACGCTCCGGCTGACCGAGGGCGGTGGCGCGGTGCTCACCAGCCGCGCCAACATCGCCAACGTGATCCACGACTTCACCCACTGGTTCCACGAGCGGATCGAGCACTACCGGTCGCTGGGGCAGTACCCGCTCAACGGCCCCGTCGAAATCCGTTGCTGCGGGCTCGATCAGCCCGGCGACGTGCGGGTGCCGTCGGCGGGACCGCCGACGATCTCGGCGATGCGACCCCGCCCCGACCATCCCGAGTGGGACACCGCCATCTGGCTGAACGTGCTGGGCGTCCCGGGCACCCCCGGCATGTTCGCGTTCTACCGCGAGATGGAGCAGTGGATGCGGCAGCGTTTCGCCGGTGGCGATTCCACCTTCCGTCCCGAATGGTCGAAGGGCTGGGCGTTCGGGCCCGAGCGTCCGTACACCGACGATTCGATTCTCACCGGTGCACTTCCGGACACCTATCGGCAGGGTGTGCCGGCGCACGAGAACTGGGATTCGGCACGGCAGGTATTCAACCGGCTGGATCCGCATCGCGTGTTCAGCAACGGCTTCCTGGACCGTCTGCTGCCGTGACGCTGCTGCCCTGAACGCACGGACGCACTCTCGGAACGGGTGAAGATCACAGAAACCGCACCGTGACGACGGACTCGGCGCGCACAATAGCGTTCCGGGAAGCACAGTCGACTGGAAGGTGACTGCCGTGTCCGATGATGTGACCATCGATCGGGGAAGCACCAAACAGAAAGTTGCTGCGGGAACGTCCATCGCGGCAGCCGTCATTCTCATGACCGTCGGCATCCTGCAGTTCCTGCAGGGCATCGCCGCGGTCGCCGAGAACGAGTTGTTCGTCGTGGGAGTGGAGTACACGTTCAAGTTCGACTTCACGACGTGGGGCTGGATCCACATCGTGTTCGGGGTGGTGCTCATCGTCGTGGGTCTCGTCCTGCTGACGGGAGCGACCTGGGCGCGCATGGCCGCGATCATTCTCGCGGCACTGTCGATCCTGGCGAATTTCATGTGGTTGCCGTACTACCCGTGGTGGTCGGTGCTGATCATCGCGCTGGACATCGTCGTCATCTGGGCGGTGTCCACCTGGCGGCCGGCGCCCATCACCTACTGAAGCGAGAACAACCCCGATCGCGGCAGGCACCCCGCCCGCCGCGATCGGGGTTGTTTGCATCCATCTGCACCGCAATAGTCCTTACCGATGCGAAACACGAAGCGGCAGTTGGGGCACGGTGACGATCCGCCGCGCGACCCGGATGCCGCCTGGGCCCCACGGGAGTAGAGTGCCCCGTGTGAACACCGGGACGGCCTTGCGCCACACACGGATAGGCGATCCGGTGGACCGCTGACCGCGGGCCGGGCGACGAATCGCCGTCCGCAGTCGATCCGGGGACCCCCCGAGAAGCACGTGCTCGATCCGCATGTACTTCCTCCCCGAGAATCGACCACAGAAAGGACAAACCTGTGCCCGCAACCTTCAACCACACGATCATCGCCTCCCGCGACCGCGAGGAGTCCGCGCGTTTCTTCCGCGACCTGTTGGAGGTCGATGAAGCGCCGTCCTGGGGCGTGTTCACCAACATCCGGCTCGACGACGGCGTGCTGATCCAGTTCGCCGAGCCGCCGGTGGACATCCAGATGCAGCACTACGCATTCCTGATCGACGACGAGCTGTTCGACCGCGCATACCGGCGCCTGCTCGACGCCGGTATCGAGCACTGGGCAGACCCGCACATGCAACGCCCCGGAGAAACAAACACCGAGCACGGCGGGCGCGGCGTCTACTTCAAGGACCCGTCCGGTCACGCGATCGAGCTGATCACCCGTCCGTACCTGTGACGGCCGCTGTCTCGACCGGGCGCCCGGCGGGTGCCCGGCCGGGATCGGCGGGAGCACCGGACGAGCGGGACCGCCCCTTCGCCCACAGCCACCCGAGGCCGACCCACAGTTGCTGGTAGGCGATCCCGACCGCCAGCGACGCCGCGAACGCGAACCACGGGTCGATGTCCCGCAGGTAGGGGTAGACGGTGAAGTGCGTCAGGTAGATGAACAGCGATGCGCTCGCCAGCACCTCCATCGGGCGGACGAGCAACGCCGGCCACCACATGCGTGGAATCCAGACGAACAGCAGCACGCCGCCGAGGACCAGCGCGGTTCGCTCGGGTTCGTCGGAGAAGAAGCCCGGCACCGTCGCGAGCGCGATCGCGCTCACCACGACCCGCTGCCACACGGCGACCGCGCGTGCCGCCGCCCAGCCGAGCGGAAACAGCCAGAACACCACATACGACGCCAGGATCTGGCTGGTCGGGGTGTCCGGTCCGATCAGCGGGTAGCGGGTGAGCAGACCCAGCCCCACGAGCACCAGCGGAAACGCGAACGGGTAGCGGCGTTCTCGTTCGTCGACCCACGGGATCGCGAGCAGCACCGCGACCGCGAGCACGATGTACACCAGCGCCTCGACGAACCAGTACCGCCACTCGCGGGTCCAGGCGTCGGGTCCGAACACGCCGTTGAGGAGAAAAACACTGCTCACCGGATGAATCCCGGTGACGGCCACGACCCCACCGATCCACACCATGCTGGGCAGTGCGATCCGCGCGACGGACGCCGGCGTGTGCCGGAACCGGGCACTGCGCGATCCCGCCAGATTGAACCGCGCAAAGTTGTACCCGGCGGCGGCGAGCAGCACGTGTGCACCACCGACGAGCGCGAACAGATGCAGATGCGAACCGACGATGAAGACGATGGCCAGCGCACGGATCAGTACGTTCGTCTCGACGGTGCGCAACCCGCGCCGGGGTCGCCGGGTCTCGGTAGCCAGCTCGCGGAGCGGGGTGGTGTGCCAGTCGGCGGGCAGGTTTCCCAGGAGCTTCTCGAGCCGCACCGACATCCGCACATAGGTGAGCGAGTCACCGCCGAGGTCGACGAAGGTGCTGTCGTCGGTGACGTCGTCGGTGGCGAGAATCTCCGCGTAGAGCGCGCGCAGACGGCACAGATCGACCGGGCCGGCAGCGGCGGGCGATTCGTCCGGAACGCGGTCGGCGAGGGCGGCAACGGCACGGAAGTCGGGTTTGCCGTTCTCGGTGCGCGGCAGGTCCGCGACCGGGACCACCCGCACCGCAGACTCGGGGAGCCCACTCGCCCGGGCGGCGAGCTCCCGGACGTGCCGCGGGTCGGCGTCGACGACCGCGACGATCAGCTGCTCGTCGCAGCCGGCGCAGCACGCGATCAGACCGTGAGCGGCGAGCGCAGCGTCGACCCGCTGCAGATCGATGCGCAGACCGAACAACTTGGCGAAGCGGGACCGGCGTCCGACGATGCGATACAGACCCGCCTCGGTATGCACGGCCAGGTCCCCGGTGCGCAGTTCGTCGACGACCCTTCCCAAGGCGAGGTCGCCGGGTGTTGTCGCGTAGCCGAGCATGACGTTCGGTCCGATGTAGACGAGTTCACCGGCGCCGTCCTCGCCCTCGGGGACCGGATCGATGCGGAACGAGCCGCCGGGAACCGGGACACCGATGGTGTCCGGATACTGCGCCGTC
The DNA here is from genome assembly GCF_048897285.1 of Rhodococcus sp. O3. NCBI lineage: Bacteria > Bacillati > Actinomycetota > Actinomycetes > Mycobacteriales > Nocardiaceae > Rhodococcus > Rhodococcus sp. O3. Next base: position 8,635 of record NZ_JBMBTE010000060.1, on the reverse strand, counting down.
AGTTCCGGCGGCAGATACGCCATGCGGGCGGTGGCTTCGGTCTGCCCGTACATGACGAAGAAGTCGAAGCCGCGGCGTCGTCCGAGCGCGGCGTACCCGCGAACCCGCTCGGGATCGAGCCTGCCCCCGGCCTGCGTGACGTAGCGCAAGTGCTCGAGGTCCATGTCGGCGAAGCCGACGCGATCGAGCAGGTCGAACGTGTACGGGACGCCGGCGAGCGCGCTGACGCGATGGTCGCGGACCAGGTCCCAAAATTCCGGTTCCGTGACCGACCGGTCGGTGAGCACCACCCCCGCGCCGCGCAGCAGGTGACTGTGCAGCACCGACAGCCCGTAGCAGTAGTGCATCGGCAGCGTCGTGACGGCGCGGTCGGTGTCCCGGATCCCCAGGTAGTCGGCGATCGCCTCCGCATTGGCCTGAACGTTGTTGTGGGACAGGCGTACCAGTTTGGGCGAGCCGGTGGACCCGGAGGTGCTCAGCAACAGCGCCAGGTCCGGATGCAGATCGTGGATCGTGCCGGGCGCGAGTTCGTCGAAACGGCCGTCGTCGACCACGACGTCGGGACGATAGGTCTCGATCATCCCGGCGAGGGTGTCGGCGTTGCCGCCGGGCACCAGCAGCACCGGATGGCCGGATGCCAGCGCCGCCAGGTAGGCGACGATCGGATCGAGGGCATTGGCGCCGGTGATCAGGACGAGGCGGCGCGTCGAGCCGAGCCGCCGGGCGACGGCATCGACCCGCTCGGCCAGTTCACGGTAGGAGATTTCGCGGCCGTCGACGATGAGCGCGGTCCGTTCCCCGTGAGCGGCGAGGCCCGAGGCGAACGGCACCCGCGAGCACTCGACGAGCTCGGTGGAACGGGAAAGCACCGCGAAAGTCTATAAGGCCTGCCATACCTCAGTACAAGACCCTGAGGGTGTGCGCGACACCGCCGGGCCGCTGACCAGGAGATTCGCGGAAGGCACCGCGGCCGCGGCACCCCGATCGCCCCCGGCCGCACCCGACGGCGCCGGTACAGTGGGACTGAGAACCCGGTCGCCGACGAACGACGCGACCGACGAGAAACCAGCCCGGAGCGATCGTGAACAGTGAACGGGACGAGTCACCGGACTCGCCGCCGTCGACCATGGACCGCCTGCATCGTCTGCGCGAACACATCGCGGCACGACCCACCCTGAACACGACCTACCGGCTCACGGTGGCCATGGTCGGAACGATCGTGTTGGTGCTCGGCGTCGTCGCGATCCCCTATCCCGGGCCGGGATGGCTGATCGTGTTCGCCGGGCTCGGAATCCTCGCTTCGGAGTTCGCGTGGGCGCATCGGACCCTGCACGGCGTGCGCACCCGCTACGACCGGTTCATGGCCTGGTTCTCCCGCCAGTCGTGGGTCGTGCGCGGCGCCGGTGCGCTCGGCACCGGCGTCGTCGTGCTCACGACACTGTGGCTGCTGGGAACGTTCGGCCTCGTCGGCGGCTGGGCCGGCCTCGAGTACTCGTGGATGGACAGCCCGCTGTGATCGCGCGCGTCAGCGGCTGACGGCCTTCTGGTAGCGGTGGATCGCCAAGGGCACGAACACGATCAACATCAGCGCCGTCCACAGCAGCGAGGCCAGGATCGGATTCTGCAACGGCCACACGTCGGGCGTCGGCATCATCGGGTTCGTGTTCCCGAACAGCTCGCGCACCGCCTGCGTCAGCGCGGACATCGGATTCCACTCGGCGATCGTGCGCAACAGCGGCGGCATCGACGACGGGTCGACGAAGGTGTTGGCGATGAACGACAACGGGAAGATCACCATGAAACTCGCGTTGTTGAACACCTCCGGCGTGCGGATCCACATGCCGATGACCGCCATGACCCACGACAACGCGTAGGCGAACAGCAACAGCAGCAGATATCCGGCCGCGGCCTCACCCAGTGACGTGTTGATGCGCCAGCCCACCACGAGACCGGTCAACGACATCACGATCAGGCTCACGACATTGATGAGCACGTCGGTCGTGGTCCGGCCGATGAGCACCGCGGACGGAGCCATCGGCAGGGAACGGAACCGGTCGATGATGCCCTTCTGCAGGTCCTCGACCATTCCCAGACCGGTCCACGTGGACCCGAAGATCACGGTCTGCGTGAAGATGCCCGCGATGAGGAATTCGCGGTACGACATGCCCGGAATCTCGATGGCACTGCCGAACACGTACGCGAACAGCAACACGAACATGATCGGCGAAAGGATCGTGAACACGATCAGGTCGGGCACACGCTTGATCTTGATGACGTTGCGTTTGGCGATGGTGAGGCCGTCGGACGCGACCATCTGCACCGAGTTCACCGCGCCACCTCCTTCTCGTCCTCGGCCTCATGGCCGGTCAGCGTGAGAAACACGTCGTCGAGCGTCGGTTTGCGCAACGCCACATCCACCACACGCACATCCGCAGCGGACAGCTTGCCCAGTGCCGCGACCAGGGCTTCGGCGCCGCCGCCGTCGGACGACCCGACCGGGACCGTGAGCGTCCCCGCGCCCCCGTCGACCTGGATCTCACCGGCCGCGACGGACGCGAGCTCCCGCACGGCGACCTCGCGGTGCGCCTGGTCGGGGATCCCCAATTCGATGCGCTCACTGCCCACGAGGCTCTTGAGTTCGTCGGCCGTCCCCTCGGCGATCACCCTGCCGTGGTCGATCACGGCGATGTCGTCGGCGAGCCGTTCCGCTTCCTCCATGTACTGCGTGGTGAGCAGCAGCGTCGTCCCGCGCGCCACCAGCTGTTCGATCACCTCCCACAGCCCGAGCCGAGCGCGTGGATCGAGACCCGTGGTGGGCTCGTCGAGGAACAGCACCGGGGGTTCGGCGACGAGAGCGCCCGCGAGGTCGAGCCGTCGGCGCATGCCGCCGGAATAACCCTTGACGGGTCGGTCGCCCGCCTCGACGAGATCGAACCGTTCGAGCAGTTCACGGGCACGTTCCCGGCTGCGTTTGGCGCCGAGGTGGTAGAGCCGGCCCACCATCTCCAGATTCTCGAAACCCGTCAGGTACTCGTCGACCGCCGCGTACTGGCCGGACGCCCCGATGTGCGAGCGCAGGGTGCGGGCGTCGGCGACGACGTCGTAGCCGGCGACCCGGGCACGACCGGAGTCCGGCACCAGCAGTGTGGTCAGCACCCGAACGGTGGTGGTCTTGCCTGCGCCGTTCGGTCCGAGCAGCGCGGTCACCGTGCCCTCGGGGACCCGGAGGTCGACGCCGTCCAGCGCGGTGACCTTCCCGTATGTCTTGATCAATCCTTCTGCGACTATGGCATCGACCATCGGTCCTCCCCTGACCGTCGTGTGCCGCCCAGTCTGCCCGAGGACACCGACAAGTCGCGACCGATTTTCTCCGTGGCGTCTTCTCGATGCCGGCGCTCAGCCGTCCGCGAGCTTCGCCTGGAACCGGCGCATCCCGGCGATCCAGCGGTCGTAGTCGGTGCCCTTGTGGCGGTACATGTCGAGCACTTCGGGATGCGGCAGGATCAGGAAGTGCTCCTCCGCGATCGCGGCGAGGACGACCTCCGCCACCTCGGACGGCTCGAGGACCTTCCCCGCGGAGGTGACGGCGCGGGTCGCCATGTCGCCGAGCCCGGTCCCGGACCGCTCCCCTTCCCGCAGCAACGCCGTCTCGACTCCCATCGGGCACAGGCACGACACGCGAATTCCCTTGTCGCCATATGTAACCGACAGCCACTCCGCGAATCCGACGGCCGCGTGCTTGGTCACCGAATAGGTGGCCGATCCGATCTGGGTCAGCAAGCCGGCCGCGGACGCGGTGGACACGAAATAGCCCTCGCCGCGGTCGAGCCATCTCGGCACGAGCAGCTGGGCGGCGCGCACGTGGGCGCGGACGTTCACGTCGAACGCGCGATCCCACACGGATTCGTCGGCGTCGAGACCGGGCGCACCGGTGATCCCGGCGTTCGCGAAATACAGTGCAACCGGACCCAATTCGTGCTCAGCACGATCGAGGAGGGCGCGGATCTCGGCGGTGTCGGCCACGTCGGCCCGCACACCCAGTGCCGAACCCTTCCCGGTGGGATCGAGTCCGGACGCGACCCGCTGCACGGCATCGCCGTCGAGGTCCGCGAGGAGAACCTTCGCCCCCGCCGCGACGAGACTTCCCGCGATCGCGGCACCGATGCCGCCTCCCGCCCCGGTGACGACCGCAACTTTGCCCTCGACCTGCACATTGACCCCCTTCACGGCGATGTTCGTCCCTGTCCAACGGACGAACTTACCCTCGACTCCGGGGTCGCGCGGAGCGTCACCGCGCGACCGGGGACGTCCGACGGCGGGGCAGAGCCAATTCGCGCAGACGCACCCAGTCCAGGGCAGGTGCGGGCAGACGAACTCCCGGCCGGTTCCGGGGAACCCGCACGCGCAGGGCCCCCGGGTTGATCGTGCACCGGACCGGTGTGGGCATGCGCAGGGATTCGCCGTCGACGCCGACCGGGATGTCGGGTGCGTCGGCGTCGACGACCACCTCGGCGGCCGTGCGCTGCACAAGGCCCCGACTGCGCGCCCGATTGAGCAGACCGACCGCCTGCCGGGCGCTGGAGACCGAGATCGCCACGACCCCGAGCCGGCCCCGGTCCAGCCTGGTGCGCCGGCCCATCCCGGCCAGATCGTCGGTGGTGTACGGGCCGTTGCTGACCAGGATCGCCTGCGGGCCGTCCACCGGTTCCCCGTCGATGCGGGCGCGCAAGCGCACCCTGCCGCCGCCGGCGAGCAGATCCGGCAGCATCTCGAGCACGGTCCCCGTCTTGTCGTCGCGATAGTTCGGGCTCTGCACGATATCGGCATACACCCCGAACGAGGCGTTGTTGACGAACGTGCGGCCGTCGATATCGCCGAGATCGACGCGCAGTTCGACCCCGTCGCGCAGTGCGTCGAGACAGGCGGCGGGGTCGTCGCGATCCAGACCGAGATCGAGTGCGAAATGGTTGCGGGTCCCGGCGCTGATCACCATGAACGGAATGTCGTGCGCGGCGGCGATGCCCGCCACCAGCGCCTGGGTCCCGTCACCGCCGGCGACCCCCAGCAGATCGGCACCGCGCGCGACGGCCTCGAGCGCCAACGCCTCGACATCGACGGGTTCAGGTCCCTCGAGCAACGCCACCGTGGCGCCGAGAGCCTCGGCCTTGCGCTGCAGATCGAACTTGACCACCTTCCCGCCGCCGGAGCGCGGATTCATCACGAGGAACGGCTTTTCCACCGGCGCTGCAGGATATTCGGGTTGCCCGGTCTCGTCGTGATGGATACGCAGCGCCGCGCGGGCGCACACGAGGGCGAGCGCCACGAGAACACCTGCGACGACCACGACCCACAGGTTTCTCTCGCGGATGTACAACGCCAGCACCGCGATCGGCACGACGACGGCCAGCGCGAGCGCCGCCGCCCTCAGCGCCCCGCGCCGGGACAGGAACCAGTAGATCGAGGCGACGGTGATCGCGACCCCGGCGATCCCGACGAGCACGAGCAGCACCGCACCGCCCAGGCCCGCCTCGGCGATCGGCAGCACGATCGCGAGGAGCACACAGAGCGCCGCGGCGCGCGCCCACCAGCGTGCCGCGCCCGGAACCTCGTCGACGACGGCGGACACGATCGGTCACCCGCTCGGCGTGTGTGTACTCGGCGTGTGTGTATCTGTGTCGACGTCCGCCGCCGCGGCTGTGTCGACATCGGCCGCAGCCTCGTCGCGACCGGACTGTTCCTGCCACGTCCGCACCGGCCGCACGAACACCTCGAGCACCAACAGCGCGAGGAGCACCCCGATCACGATCCACACGACCACCATGCCCGTGGGGTATCGCCAGAACATCAGCAGCACCGCACCGATCGCAACGATCGCCACGCGCAACGGAACTCGGGCCCGTGTCACCCACAGCTCGACCTCGTTCGGTGGGCGGGTACGACGTGCTCGCTGCAGGGAGTCCAGGCCGCGACCGAATCCGCGGCGCACTGCGGTGGCCGAGGCCGAACCACCGGTGAGATACGCGGCCACGGCGATCACCAGACCGAGGACGGCGACACCGCGCAGTGCGGTCCGGAGCGGTACGAGCATCGTGTCGATGAGTGTGGAGGCGGCGTCCGGAGACAGGACGTCCGGAGGAATCTTGTCCAGATAGATTGCGCGCCCGATGATCAGCGCTATTGCGAGCACGAACATGCCGACCGCCAGGGCGACGCCGACGAACGCGAGGGCGCGCAGGCGGCGGCCCGGCGGCGCGACCACCACCGCGGCCACGGCCGCGGCGATCGTGACCCAGGGCAGGATGTCGGCGGCCTTGTCCAGCGCGGACACCGCGCGTTGTGCCCGAACGAGATCCGGTGATTGGAACAGCACGAACTGCTTGTCGATCGCCGGGATCTTCTCCGCGAACGTGAAGCCGCGATCGATCAGGCGTGCCTTGACGTTGTCGATGACCGTTCCCAGCGAGATGCTGACGGTGCCGGACTCGTCGATCGTCACGGACGACGGTCCGACGTCACCCGTCACGACCGCGACCAGCCCGTTGTGGGCGGCCCGGTTCGCTTGGATCCACAGGTCGTCGAACTGGTCGCTGCGCACCAGCGTCAACACCGTTTCATTGACGAAACTGCGTGCCTGTCCGGCGATCACCGGTGCCAGGCCGTCGATCGCGCGATCGAGGCGCGGCGCGTTCTCGGCTGCCGGCACCAGGTCGGTGAGTGCCGACAGGGCGTCCGCGGTGAGCTGCTCGACATCGACCTGGGCGAAGATCTCGTCGGTGACGCTGTCGGCGATCTGATTCTGGATCGCCGGATCGGACGCCAACGGGGCGACGGTGGTGACGTACCGGTCGGTATCGAGGACTTCACCGCGGACGAAACGGGCTGTCACCGTGGCGATCGACAGGACTGCGACCAGGACGGTCAGGATCGCCACCGCCGTCCATCGCAGCGCATGGCGAGGCTTCCGCTCCGGGGGCGCGCCCGCGGCGGGAACCTCCGCGGTCTTCGACCGCAGGGTCGCGACCTCGGCGCGCAAGCGCTCCAGTTCGGCCCGCTCGCCCGGGGCGAGCGGGCCGTCCGGGACACCCGATCCGGTGGGGCCGGAACCCGATGTCATCGTCGTGTGTCTAGTAGTAGTCGACTCGGGGGTTCCACGTCGACACGGCCCAGATCACCACGATGTTCAGCGCGATGATCAGGATCGACCACCACGGGTAGTACGGCAGCCACAGGAAGTTCGCGATGATCGACAGTGCCGCGATGATGACCGCGGTGACCCGCGCCCACGTCTGGCCCGCCATCAGCGCGATCCCCACGAGGATCATGAGGACGCCGAGAACGATGTGGATCCAGCCCCAGCTGGTGAAATCGAGCTTGTACATATATTCGACACCGCGAACGAACACTTCGTCCTCGGCGACTGCGGCGATTCCCTGGAAGAGGGAGATGATGCCGAGGGTCACGAGGATCACCGCGGCTCCGATGGAGGTGCCCGCGGCGATTCCCTGTTTGACGCTGCCGGCCTCCGGATTGACACGCACATCTTCGGACATGAGAGTCCCTTTCACGAGGTGAGTGGTATCGGTAGTATGCGCGCGGTCGGCGTTCTGGGCACGAGTTTGAAGATCAACACCGGAACTCGTCTGCCCGCCGACGCCCGGTACCGACGAACCCGGAATTGCACCGGGCCCCACAGGATGCCGACGAGATCCCGCCTGCCAGCGGAAACAGGGCCGGAGACCACCGCGGGGAGCTATCGTCGAGAGGGCCGAAACGCTGTACCCGTCCTCACGAAAAGAGACCACCGTGACCGGTACCGAAGTCGACGAGATGGGGCCCATCGACTATCTCGTCATCGAATTTCCCGCCGACCGGCCTCCGGACGGCTCCGCCCTGCCCCTGCTGGTCGACCTCGTCGAACGCGGCATCATTCGCGTGCTTGACCTCGAGTTCGTCCAGAAGGGCCCCGACGGTTCCGTCTCCGGGATCGACATCGCCGACGTCGGACTCCAGGGGGACTTCGACGTGACCTTGTTCGCCGAAGCGTACTCCGGGCTGCTCGACGAAACGGACCTCGCCGACGCCGGTGAGGCGCTGGAACCGGGGTGCTCGGCGGCCGTCCTGATCTACGAGAACACCTGGGCCGCACCGTTGGCGGCAAAGTTGCGTCACAACGGCGCTCAGCTCGTCGCCTCGGGACGGGTGCCGGTGCAGAGCATCCTGGCCTCGCTCGACGCACTCGAGGCCCAGACCTGACCGATTCCGAACTGACAGCAACCGCACATCAGAGAAAGGTGGGACCTATGCCCGGATTGCTCCGCGGCGTCGCCCGGACCGCGGTGATCGCGGGAACCGCGACGTCCGTGTCGAATCGTGTCTCGCGCCGCCAAGGTCAGCGCTGGGCCCGGCAGGAACAGGAACAGTACGCCCAAGCACAGCAGCAGGCCGCACCCCCACCCCCGCCGCCGCCACAACCGCAGGCTTCGGGTGGCGTCGACCGGCTCGAGGCGCTCAAACAGCTCGGCGAGCTGAAGGCCCAGGGTGTGCTCACCGAGGCCGAGTTCGAAGCGGAGAAGGCCCGCATCCTCGCCGGCTGACTGGTCGTGCGCTCCCTTTTTCCGAGCGAACGGTACGTTCC
>NZ_JBMBTE010000059.1:0-32847 GCF_048897285.1 Rhodococcus sp. O3 | reverse complement strand
GAGTCCCGCACCCCGATCCGCCCGTCCGGCGGGTCGTCGACGCCGTGGTCGACGCGGTCGCCGACCTGGGGGTGAGCCACGTGTTCGGGGTGGACGGCGCCAACATCGAAGATGTCTACGACGCGTTGTTCGCCACCGACCGGCCCGTCCGCGGGGTGGTGGCCAAGCACGAGTTCGCCGCCGCCACGATGGCCGACGGCTATGCCCGCACCAGCGGCGGGCTCGGGGTGGTGGCCGCGACCTCCGGCGGCGGGGCGATGAATCTGGTGGCCGGGCTCGCCGAGTCCTTCGCGTCCCGGGTCCCGGTGCTGGCGCTGGTCGGGCAACCGCCGACCACGCTCGAGGGCGCCGGCGCGTTCCAGGACTCGAGCGGTAAGGCCGGCACGATCCACGCGGTCCGGCTGTTCGCCGAGATCTCCCGGTACTGTGCGCGGATCGAGGGTGCGGACGAGTTGCCCGGGCACCTCGGCCGGGCGGTCGCCGCGGCGTGGTCCGGTGGGCCCGCGGTGCTGTTGCTGCCGAAGGACGTGCAGCAGGCCGCCGTCGACCGTGGATTCGCGTTCGCACCGCCGGCCCGACGCTCCGGCCACGATTCGCGTGGTCTCGCCCGGATCCGGGAGCTGCTCGCCGCGGCCCGCCGGACCGGGAAGATCGTGTTCGTCGCCGGGGATCAGGTGGCGCGGGACGACGCCCGCGAGCAGCTGCGCGCCCTCGCCGCCGCGACGGATGCCGCGGTCGGGGTCGTCCCGGACGCCAAGGGCCAAGGACGTCTATCCCGCCGACGAGCCGGGCTTCAGCGGGGTGGCCGGCTGCATGGGGCACGCCGAACTGGTCGAGGCGGTGCGGCACTGCGCGTTGTGCCTGCTGATCGGGACCCGGATGCCGGCCCTGGCCCGTGCCGGGCTGGAGGCGGCCTTCGACACGGTCCCGGTCGCCAGCGTCGGTGCCGAGCCCCCGTATCTGCCCGCCGAGCACGCGACCGTCCTCGACCTGTGTGCCGGGTTGGGTGCCCTCGCCGACGAGCTGTCGCCGGCGCGTCCGCCCGGGGCCGGCGCGTCCTGGGTGTCGGCGCCGTTGCCGGTCCCGCTGCGCGACGGACCCGGGCTGCGGTACCGGGAGGCCGTGGAGGCGCTCGCGGTGATGCTGCCCGCAGGCGCCGACGTGTTCGCCGACGCCGGCAACACGGGAGCGTCGGTGGTGCACCATCTTCCGGTCTCCCGGGGCGGCCGGTTCGTCGTCGCGCTCGGGATGGGCGGGATGGGCTACAGCTTCGGCGCGGCGATCGGCTCCGCGTTCGCGCGGCAGCGGCGGACCTTCGTCATCGCCGGCGACGGCGCCTTCTTCATGCACGGGATGGAGATCCACACGGCGCTCGAATATCGGCTGCCGATCACCTTCGTGGTGTTCAACAACAACGCCCACGCCATGTGCGTGACCCGCGAGCAGCTGTTCTACGGGAATCGGTACAGCTTCAACCGGTTCCGGCCGTCCCGGATCGCCGAGGGGGTCGCGGCGATGTTCCCGTCGATGCCCTCGTACCCGGCCGGGACCGTCGACCAGCTCTTCGACGCCCTCGAACTCGCGACCTCGGCGAGTGGTCCGTCGTTCATCGCCGTGGACTGCGACCCCGACGAGATCCCCCCGTTCCTGCCCTTCCTGCAATGAACCCAGCGAGGAGGACCACCGTGACCGTCCCGCTTCCCGCTCTCGCGGACATCCCCGGCGGCTTGCTTCCCGGGGTGCTGCGGATCGAAACCTCCGACCGCGAGTCGACGACCCCGATCATCCTGGACATGCTGCGGTCGGTGTATCCGCACGACCGGATCTTCGGCGACTACTGCACCGTCCACGGCTACATCGCGGCACCCCCGCGGGAGGTGTACCGGTACCTGTCGGACACCCGCAGCCTCGAGGAATGGACGTACAGTCTGCGCGACTTCACACCCACCGAAACGCCCGGGCTGTGGTCGGCGCACGACAGGCTCGGCACCGACACCACCATCTACACCCGCACCGTGGCGAACCCGGACGCGATGACCGTCGACTACCACTGCGCCTGGGATCAGGCCCGGCACCTGTGGATGATCTACCTGCTGCGGGTGGTCGACGCGCAGACGGTGTTCGACAAGCCCGGATCGGTGGTGCTGTGGACGAACTGCCACCACCCGTTCTACGACCGCAACCCGTATCCGGAGACCGCGCCCGCGGGCCGCAAGGTCTGGGTCGGGGACTTCTGGGACATGTTCGCCGCCGGGCACCGCCTGGAACTGGACAATCTCACCGCCCTGTGCGAATACCGGGCCCGCCGCGGCCTGCCGATCACCCCCGCCTGGATGAGGTGAGGCCGGCATGGTCACGGTCAGCCTGCTCGACGTCGCGAGCTACCTGCCCGGCCCGCCGATCGGCACGGAGTTCTTCACCCGGTTCGCGCGGTCGGACCGGATGGCCCGCAACGTCATGTTCCGCGCCCCCACCCACCGCCATCACGTGGCCGACGGGGAATCCGCCGTCGACATGGCCGAACGCGCCGTCGCCCCGCTGATCGAACGCCACGGCCGCGCGGCGGTCACCGACGTCGATGTGCTGCTCACGCACACCCAGCTGCCGGACCTGCCCGTGCTCGGGTGCGGTGCGGAGCTGGCACGCCGGCTGGGCATGACGCCGCGATGCATCCTGGACGTGCACAACGGGGGCTGCGCGGCGTTCGTGCACATGATCGAACTCGCCCGGACCCTGCTGACCGGCACCGGGGCCGGCACGGCGCTGATCGTCGCGGTGCAGAACAGCGCCGGTCAGATCTTCACCCAGCCCGAGGTGCGGTCGCTCGCGCAGGCCGCGGTCCCCGGGGACGGTTGCGGCGCCGCGCTGCTGGGGGTCTCGGAGCGCGCGCCGATCCTCGGCATCGAGAGCCGGCATCATCCCGAGTACGCCGGGGACATGACCGCCGAGATCGACCCGCCCCGCAAGTACTGGGCCCCCGGCACCGGGCAACTGCACATCGCCTTCACCGACGCGAAGATCACCGCCGTCTTCGCGCGCGGCAACCGGCTGGTCCCGGAGACGGCGCTGGCGGTGTGCGATCGGATCGGCGTGAAGTCCACCGAGGTCGATACTTTCGTCACCAACCAACCCAACCGGTTGTTCCTGCGCAACTGGCGCGAGGCCCTCGAACTGGCCCCCGAGCGGCATCCCGACACCTTCGACGAGTGCGGCAACCTGTTCGGTGCGGCCATCCCGGTCACCCTCGACGTGGAGAACCGGGCCGGCCGGATCCCGAACGGATCGCTGGTGCTGCTGGCCGGATTCGCGCACGCCGGTGACTACGCCGCGGCGGCGGCGATCCGGTGGGGTGCGGCGCCGTGAGCGTGGTTCAGTTCGGCGGCGCGAGTTCGACGTCGGTGAATTCGACGGTCGCGCCCTCGGTCAGCGGTGGGGTCTCGCCGGCCTCGCCGTGCCGGAAGAAGGTGGGCGCGCCGAGCGTGGCCCGCAGGGTGTAGGTGCCGGGATCGGGCACCACGAAGTTGTTGGCGTAGTGGAAGAACGTGGAGTAGTAGAAGTTGAGCTGCTTCGAATCGACCACCTGGCCGTCGCCGCCGACGACCTCGAGGGTGATCGGCACGTCGGGCACGATCCGCCCGGTCGACGCCTCGAACGGGATGATCTCGATGTGGTAGTTCTCCCCCGGTGCCGGTTCCCGGAACTGCTGCTCGGCACCGGCCGGTTCGTACCACGGTTCGGCGGCCTCGACGATGTAGCCCACCCGCCACGGACCCGAGGTGGTCTCCCCGCCCTCGGCGGAGATTTCCTCTTCCACGGTGGTGTACTGCTCGACGACACCGGCCGGGGCCGCGGCGTCGGCCGCTTCCGTCGTGGTGGCGGTGGTGGTGGAGTCGGCGGCGCTGCTGTCGCTGTCGCTGCAGCCCGCCAGGGCCAGAGCGCCGGCGGCACCTGCGGCCGCGAGAATTCGAGGTATCCGTCCCATCGGTTCCTCCTCGGAAGTGCCGGACCGGAAGGGCTCGAAACAAGTGAGGCTAAGCTAGCATCGCCGCCGGTGTGGTCGTGTGTCTTTCCCGGAACCGGGTCGTCCGGGCCGATATTCGATTGTCCGGCGGCAGTGGCGCTGCTTGGATCGGGTCATGAGCGAACGCACCCGGATCACCCGCAAACCGGACCGCGGCACCGACGATCGGGCGGTCCTGCACAGGCTGCTCGACGACGCGCGGGTGGCGCACGTCGGGTTCGTCCGTCACGGCTATCCGGTGGTGCTGCCGATGGCGTTCGGCCGGGACGGCAACCGCCTGTTCCTGCACGGATCGACCGCCGCCGGTGCGTTCCTCGCCGCGCGCAGCGGACTGGAGGTCTCGGTCGCCGTCACCCTTCTCGACGGCCTGGTGTTCGCCCGTTCGACGTTCGACAGCAGTATGAACTATCGCAGCGCCGTCATCTTCGGGGTCGCGACCCCGGTCCCCGGCGACGAGAAGGAAGACGCGCTGCGGGCGGTCGCCGAACATCTCATGCCGGGCAGGTGGGACGAGGTGCGTCCCCCGACCGCGAAGGAACTCGCGGCGACGACGGTGCTCGAACTTCCGTTGGACGAGGTGAGCGTGAAGGTCCGCGCCGCCGGACCCGGCGAGGCCGCCGACGACGGTGAGGACCACAGCGTCTGGGCCGGGGTCGTCCCGCTGCACACCGTCGCGGGTGTGCCGGAGCGGTCCCCGCTCACCGATTCCGCTGTGCCGCTGCCGGGTTCGGTCCGTTCCCTGCTCTGACCCGCGGTGAGTGTGCACCTCTTGTCGCGCCGCCTCGGCGTGTCGCGACAAGATGTGCACACTCGAAAGCCTTTGCCCTGTCTCTCCTCCCGGATCACGTGCCGCAGAACGTCCGGAAGGTGTCGGTGAACGACTGCGGTGCCGGCTCGGTGTACTCGGCCCACTCGTCGCGGCGCTCGAACGGGTGCGTGACGACCTCGAGCAGCTTCTCGAAGGGCGCGAGGTCACCCCCGGTCGCGGCGCGCAGGGCTGCGTCGAGCTGATGGTTGCGCGGGATGTACAACGGGTTCACGCGGTCCATCGCGTCCGCCGTCTCCGCCGGTCCACGGCCCTGCTGCTGCAAGGCATTTCGCCGGCGTTCCAGCCACGGCCCGATGTGCTCGCGCGGAACGAGCCGATCGAGCGACGCCGGATCTCCACGAAGTTCGTCCGCGAGAGCACGGAAGGTACCCGTCCAATCGGCGCCGTGCTCGGCCAACAGAGTCAGCAGATCGTCGATCAGCGTCCGATCCACGGACCCGCCCGCGAAGCCGAGTTTCGCTGCCATCCCGGCCGTGTAGTGGTTCTCGTATCGTTCGTCGAAGGTGTCGAGGACGGCGGTGACCGCGGCGATCGCGTCGTTCGGCTCGGAATCGACCAGTGTCAGCAGGGTTTCCGCGAAGCGCGCCAGATTCCACTTCAGGACGGCCGGCTGGTTCCCGAATGCGTAGCGACCGGTGTGGTCGATGGAACTGAACACCGCGGCCGGGTCGAACGCGTCGAGGAAGGCGCACGGACCGTAGTCGATGGTCTCCCCCGAGATGGTGGTGTTGTCGGTGTTCATCACGCCGTGCACGAAGCCCACCAGCATCCACCGCGCCACCAGCGACGCCTGTGCCTCGACCACCGCCTCGAAGAAGGCCAGGTACCGGCCGTTCTCCCCCTGCTCCGGCAGGGCGGTGAGGTCCGGATAGTGGCGGGCGATCGCATAGTCGGCGAGCGACTGCACGACCTCGCGCTGCCGGACCGCGAACTCGAAGGTGCCCACCCGCAGGTGACTGGACGCGACGCGCGCGAGCACAGCGCCGGGTTCGACGCCGTCCCGGTAGACCGGGCGGCCGGTCGCCACCACCGCCAGCGACCGGGTGGTGGGGATGCCGAGCGCATACATCGCCTCGCTGACCAGGTACTCGCGCAGCATCGGCCCGACCACGGCGAAGCCGTCGCCACCGCGGGAGAACGGCGTGGGCCCCGACCCCTTCAGATGCAGATCCGCGCGCCGACCGTCACCGTCGACCAGTTCGCCGAGCAACAACGCCCGCCCGTCCCCGAGCAGCGGGGCGTACCCACCGAACTGGTGACCCGCGTACGCCATCGCGACCGGCTTCGCCCCGACCGGCACCGCGGAGCCGGCCAGAACGGCGACGCCGTCGTCGGTTCGCAGCGAGGCCGCGTCCAACCCCAGCGACGCCGCGAGGTCCTCGTTGAGCACGAGCAGCTTCGGATCGGGTACCTCGGCGCCCTGCCACGGCACCGACAATCCGCCCATCTCGTCGACGAACGTGCTCTCGAGGCCGGACACCGCGGTGCTCGTGCCTGTCGGGTAATCCGGGATCGTCGCCATTCCCCGAGCCTAGCCACGCCCGCCGTGCGGTGCGCCGCGCGCACGACCGTGCAGGCGTCCGACCGCCCGGGAGGCTGTGGTCTCGAAGCTCACCCGCTGGTCGGTGCGTGCGCACCGAGGAAGTCGTCGATCGCCTGCACGACCTGCGCCGGCTGTTCGTCGTGGGGATTGTGCCCGGCGTGATCGATGATTCGGAGCGTCGAGTCGGGAATGCCGGCTGCGATCACCCGTTGGCAGTCCGGCGGGAAGACGAAATCGTCGAGGCCACCGAGAACCAGTGTGGGGACCCTGATCTCGCCGAGCCGGTCGACGATCGACCAGTCCTTCATCAGGTGGCGACCGGCGAAGATGAGCGGCTCGGGCCGGGGTCTCGAACGCCATGCTCCGGCGGCGAGTTCACGCGCGAGTACGCGGAGATCGTAGTGGTGAAAGTACGCACGCCCGATCCGCGCGAAGATCGGATAGTACTCGCGGGGTGTGAACTCACCCGTGAACCAGCGCCGCACCAGCTCGGCGTCCGCGCGACTGTAGCCACGCTCGAGGACGACCTCGGCGGCGTTCTTCCGCTCCCAACGACTGTCGGCGCCGGTGTCGAGCAGAACGAGCTGCGAGACACGGTGGGGGTAGCGCAGCGCGTATTCGAGCGCGACCTGCCCGCCGAACGAGTGGCCGAGCACCGCCCAGCGTTCGAACCCGAGGTGCTCTCGCAGGGCGTCGGCGTCCGCGGTCAGGTTCTCCCAGGTCATCGAGTCGACGGGTGCACCGACCGAGCGTCCGTTGCAGCGCTGGTCGTAGAACACCAGGGTGAATCGGTCCGCGCACACGCGCAGGGACTGCATCGTCCACAGGTCCGCGGACGGTCCGCCGTGCATGATCAGCAGCGGAGGACCCTGCCCGACGACGTCGACATACAGACGGATGTCGCGAATCGGGATGCGGCCGGGTCGGACGCGGCGCAGGCCTGCCCGCGGGCGTACCGCACCGCGTGGACGAGGAAGGTTGCCGCGAGGCACAACCGAGTCCGTCATCGGCTCCGATGCCCGGGCGGCACGTTCGACGTTGCGTTTCAGGACACGCAGCATGCGGGCCTGCATGATCCACACCATCGGCGGGAACACCCAGAAATACACGAATCGGGCGACCCAGCGCGGACGGCCCGCCTGATATCCGCTGATCACCAGGCGGGTGCGCCGACCGGGCAGCTCCTTCAGCAGAAAACCCCACGACCCTTCGATGTAGGCGGAGGGGCGGGGGCTGCGGGGGTCGAGAGTTCGGCCGCGTAGATCGCTCAGACCGTGGAGGCCGAGGAACCGGTTCTTCTCCATCGTCGCGACGGTGTACGCGTCTCCGGGTCCCGCGCCGGGCGCCCAGTATCGGAGGGTGTCGCCGCACCGGAGGTTCTGCCACTCCGGATGAACCCGGCTCGCGCTCGGACGGCCCGCGTTGTCCAGGTGGTCCCACGAGTACCAGCCGCCCCGGTCCCAGCCCATCTGCACCAGCCAGGGCCACACCTGTTCGGGCGGGGCGTCGATGGTGACGGCCATGGCTCCCGATTGCTGGCCGTCGGGAACCAGCTCGGCGCCGGGGAACGGTCCGGTGATCTCGTCCTCGGTGGCTCCCCAGCGCACGAGTCGTGGACGTATCACGCCGGCGTAGAGTGCGGCGGCTGCCGCGCCCGCGATCCCGATGCCCGGTGCGAGTGCCATTCGTCGAGGGTGCGCCCGTTCGCCGAAGCTGCGCAAGGGCGCCGGATACGGTCGAGGTACGCGACCGGTCGAGAGGAGGCCGCACGGCATGAGCGCTGGTCCCGGCACGTTGTGGACGATCGGCCATTGGACCTGCCCACCGGCCGTCGTGCTCGACACGCTCACCTCGGCGGATATCGAATTACTTGTCGACGTGCGCAAGATGCCGGGCTCGCGCCGGAGCCCGCAGTTCGACGCCGACGCGATGCCGGCCTGGCTGGAGAGTGCGGGAATCGGGTACCTGCACCTGGCCGAACTCGGCGGCCGGCGGCCGAAGCAGAGGGACGTCGACCCTGCCCTCAACGCCGGGTGGCGGAACGCCGCTTTCAAGAACTACGCGGACTACACGCTCACGCCCGCCTTCGAGGCCGGGCTCGCGCGGCTCACCGGCCTCGCCTCGGACCGGCACGTCGCGATCATGTGCGGCGAGCCGATGCCCTGGCGCTGTCACCGCCTGCTGATCGCGAACGTCCTGGCGGCGCGGGGATGGACGGTCGTGCACCTGATGACCGACGCCGCTCCGAGGCGGCACGAGCTGGGACAGTGGGGTGCGGCACCGTCGGTGGGTCCCGACGGCGTCGTGACCTATCCGCAGACGACAGGAGACACCGCATGAGCGAGAAGTTCGCGGTCGGCGACCACGTCAGCTGGAATTCCGAGGCGGGCCGGGTCTCCGGCACGATCACGAAGATTCACACGAAGGACTTCGAGTACAAGGGGCACACCCGTCATGCCACCGAGGACGAGCCGCAATACGAGATCGCCAGTGACAAGACCGATCACGTCGCCGCCCACAAGGGTTCCGCGCTGACGAAACTCCCTGACGGCCACTGACCGCTCGTGCGTGGTTTCGGTAGCGGGCGCTATCGAAACCACGCACGAGGCACGTCAGCGCAGGGTGATACCGAGCAGCGCGTCCACCGCGTCCGCGAACAGGCCCGGTGCGGTGGCGTCGTCTCCGCCCCGCTCGACCGCGAACGTCGCCCAGCCGTCGAGGGCGTCGAGCACCTTGGGGGTGTCGAGGTCGTCGGCGAGGTGCTGCCGCAGCCGCGCGACCACGTCCTCGGCGGAGGCGGCGGACTCCAGGGCCGCGGCGCGGCGCCACAGCGCCAGGCGCGCCTCGGCGGCGGTGAGCACGTCGGCCGTCCACGCACGGTCCTGCCGGTAGTGCCCGGAGAGCAGGCCCAGACGGATCGCGGCCGGGTCGACGCCCTCGCCGCGCAGCTTGGAGACGAACACCAGGTTGCCGCGGGACTTGGACATCTTCTCGCCGTCGAGGCCGATCATGCCGGTGTGCACGTAGTGCCGCGCGAAGCGGCGGCCGCCGGTGACGGCTTCGGCGTGCGCCGCGGAGAACTCGTGGTGCGGGAAGATCAGGTCGCTGCCGCCGCCCTGGACGTCGAAGCCGGTGCCGATGCGGTTGAGGGCGATCGCGGCACATTCGATGTGCCAGCCGGGCCGGCCGTCGCCGAAGGGGGACGGCCACGCCGGTTCCCCGGGCCGCTGCGCGCGCCACAGCAGCGCGTCGAGGGGGTTGCGCTTGCCGGGGCGGTCGGGGTCGCCGCCGCGTTCGGCGAAGAACCGCATCATCGTGTCGTGGTCGTAGCCGGACTCGTAGCCGAACTGTTCGGTGGCGTCGACCCGGAAGTACACGTCCGGATATTCGGCGTCGTCGACGACGTAGGCGGCCCCGGAGGCGACCAGCTTCTCGACGAGCTCGACGACCTCGTTCACCGATTCGACGGCGCCGATGTAGTCGCGCGGCGGCAGCACCCGCAGCGCCTCCATGTCCTCGCGGAACAGCGCGGTCTCGCGCATGCCGAGGACCACCCAGTCCTCGCCGTCCCGGTTCGCGCGTTCGAACAGCGGGTCGTCGACGTCGGTGACGTTCTGCACGTAGTGCACGTCGTGTCCGGCGTCGCGCCAGATCCGGTTCACGAGGTCGAAGGCGAGGTAGGTGGCGGCGTGCCCGAGGTGGGTCGCGTCGTAGGGGGTGATCCCGCAGACGTACATGGTGGCCGTCGCGCCCGGGGTGACGGGACGGACCGCCCGGTCGGCGGTGTCGTACAACCGCAACGGCGGCCCCTGACCGGGGACGGACGGGAGCGCGATATCGGACCAAGACTGCATGGCTGAAGCCTAGTGGAGGCCGCCGAGTGACCCCGATCGAGGCCGGTCGTCGATCAGAACGCGGGCCACGGAATGCGGCGGTCCCCGAGCGGCTTCGGCATGACCGGCCGCGCGAGCAGCGCGGTGATGCGGGCGCGCAGCGCCGCGACCTCGGCACCGGTGATGTAGGCGCGCAGCTCGTTGCCGAACTCGCCGTCGAGTCGCTGGGCGAGTTTCTCGAGGTCGGTGAGCAGCTCCGGGTCGATGGATCTGCCCGCCCAGCCCCAGAGCACGGTGCGCAGCTTGTTCTCCCGGTGCAGGCAGATGCCGTGGTCGACGCCGTAGACACCGCCGTCGAGGCCTTCCAGGGCGTGCCCGCCCTTGCGGTCGGCGTTGTTGAGGATCACGTCGAGCACGGCCATGCGGTTCAGGCGCGGGTCGTCGGCGTGGACGAGCACGACCTCGGCGCCGTCGTAGTCGCGGGCCCGCAGCACCGGCAGCCAGCCGCTGGGGACGGCCCCGGCCGGGCACAGATCGATCAGCTCGATGCGGCCCTCGGGGGCGTCGTCGGGGTCGGGGGTGTCGATCCACTGCTGCACCATGCCGGTGCCGAACGGCCCGTCGCGCAGCACGGTCACCGGGATGACGCCCCAGCCGAGCGCCTCGGAGATCAGGTACGACGCGACCTCCCGTCCGGCGAGGGTGCCGTCGGGGAAATCCCACAGCGGCCGCTCGCCGCGGACGGGCTTGTAGACGCAGCGCACCACGGTGCCGTCGAGGGTCGCGTCGCACACGAGGGTCGCGTTGCTCGCGTGCACGACACGGCCGACGACGGTGAGTTCACCGCGCTCGAGCACATCTCGGATGTCCGGGGTGCTCACCTGGTCAGGACTCCTCACCGAACCAGGATGCCGGATCGAACCCGGGGGTGCGCAGGTAGCCGTTGGTGCGGATGCACACGTGGCCGCCGCCGCCGATCGGTTCGCCGCACAGCGGGCACGGGGTGCGGCCGGCGGAGACGACCATCTCCGAGCGGGCCGCGAACTCGAGCGCCTGCTCGGGGGTGAGGAACACGCGGACCGCGTCGGGTCCTTCCTCGGTGTCGTCGAGCACGACGGACTCGTCGAGTTCGGCCTCGGTGACGGCGAGGAGTTCGACGACGACGGCGCTGGTGTCGGCGTCCCAGCCCAGTCCCATGGTGCCGACCCGGAATTCGGCGTCGATGGGGGTGATCAGCGGGCTGATGTCGATGTCGGGATCGTCGGGCAGGTCGGTGCCGAACCGCCGGTGCACCTCTTCGAGGAGCAGGCCCATGCGATCGGCGAGGATCTTCACCTGCTGTTTCTCGAGCAGGACGCTCACCACGCGGGACTCGTGCACGGCCTGCAGGTAGAACACCCGGTCGCCGGGTTCACCGACCGTGCCGGCGACGAACCTGTCCGGGGTCCGGAACACGTGTATCGCGCGGGCCATCGCACCTCCTCGAGTCGTATGTTTCGAATGAGCCGAACACTGCCATTATCCGCCGGAGGCCGCCGTCGTCGGGGGGTCCGCGGCCGGGTTCACCTCGCCGCCGGGCACCGATTTCGGGGGGACGGCGAGCCCGGCCAGATCCGGGCCGGTGTCGTTGATGCGGAGCACGAACGGACGCGTCTCGGTGTAGCGGACGACGCTGAGCGAGGCCGGTTCCGCGACGATCCGCTGGAACCCGTCCAGGTGCGTGGCGAGGGCGTCGGCGAGGACTGATTTGATGACGTCGCCGTGACTGCACGCGATCCACACGACGTCGCGGCCGTGCTGTTCGGTGAGCCGGGCGTCGTGTTCGCGGACCGCGGCGACCGCCCGGGCCTGCACCTGCGCCAGCCCTTCCCCGCCGGGGAACACGGCCGCGGAGGCGTGCTGCTGCACCACCTTCCACAGCGGTTCGCGGACCAGTTCGGACAGTTCCCGGCCGGTCCACTGCCCGTAGTCGACCTCGGCGAGCCGGTCGTCGACGAGCGGGGTCAGGCCGCGGTCGGTGGCGAGCGGGGCGACGGTCTGCCGGCAGCGCAGCAGCGGCGAGTGCACGATCTCGGTGATCTCCAGGCCGGCGAACCGGGCGATCAGACCCTTGGCCTGGATGTGTCCGAGTTCGTCGAGTTCGACACCCGGAGAACGACCGGCCAGCACCCGCGAGGTGTTGGCCGTCGAACGTCCGTGCCGCAGCAGGATCACCGTCATGGATTCCAGCCTAATGGGCCACCCGCACCCGGGCAGGTCACGGCGCCGTGCACCCGGGCGCGCCGTGCGCGGTCAGGTCGCCGAGATCACCCCGGTGCCCAGCAGCGCGAGCACGAGGACGCCGAGCAGGATGCGGTAGCCGACGAACCAGTACATCGAGTGGTTGGTGACGAACCTGAGCAGCCAGGCGATCGCGGCGTAGCCGACACCGAAGGCGATGACCGTGGCGACCAGCAGCTGCGGCCCGGACGCGTTGAGGCCCTCCCCCGCGGGTTCGAACGCGTCCGGCAGGCTGAACAACCCCGAGGCGACGACGGCGGGAATGGCGAGCAGGAACGAGTAGCGGGCGGCGGCCTCGCGGTTGAGGCCGAGGAACAGGCCGGCGGAGATCGTGCCGCCGGACCGGGACACGCCGGGGATGAGCGCCATGGCCTGCGCCGTGCCCATGACCAGGCCGTCACGCAGGGTCAGCTGCTCGATGCCGCGCTTCTTGGGTCCGTAGTACTCGGCGGCGGCGATGACGGCGGAGAACACGATGAGCATCGTCGCGACCAGCCACAGGTTGCGGGCTACGGTGCGGACCTCGTCCTTGAGCACGAATCCGAGAATGCCGATGGGGATGGTGCCGAGCAGCACGTACCAGCCCATCTTGTAGTCGTGGTCGGCGCGCAGTTCCTTGTGGAGCAGGCCGCGGAACCAGGCGAGGAGGATGCGCCAGATGTCACGGGCGAAGTACACCAGCACGGCGGCTTCGGTGCCGAGCTGGGTGACGGCGGTGAAGGAGGCGCCCGCGTCGGATCCGAAGAACACCTCGGAGACGATGCGCAGGTGTCCCGAGGAGGACACCGGCAGGAATTCGGTCAGCCCCTGGACGATGCCGAGCACGATCGCCTGAATCCAGGTCATGGACTCGCCGATCATGCGACGATCTCCGCACGGGAGTGGGGGCAGCGGCACAGGGGGCGGTCGAATCTCACTCGGGGCACAGTACGCGGCGCGCCTGGCCGACTTCGGGACCCTCGCGGCACTAGGGTGCGTGCCAGGGCGAGGAGTCGCGGTTGCGGCCCGGCGACCCGATCGGACGGTCACGAAACGCGGGCGGTTATGGAACAGAGAACGGTGGGAGCGAGCGGGCTGCGCGTCTCGCGGCTCGGTTTGGGCACCCTGACCTGGGGACGCGGCACCGACGGGGACGAAGCCGCGGCGCAGCTGTCGGCCTTCGTCGACGCCGGCGGCACCCTCGTCGACACCTCGCCCGCGTACGGCGACGGCATGTCGCAGCGGATCCTCGCCGAGTTGCTCGACGACGTGGTGCCGCGCGATCGGCTGGTGTTGTCGGGCAGTTCCGGGATCGACACCTCCAAGCTCGGTGAGGGACGCGTCGACTGTTCCCGCGGGGGGCTGCTGACGCAGCTCGATGCGACCCTGCGGGAGCTCGGGACCGATCATCTGGATGTGTGGCAGGTCGCCACGTGGGATCCGCAGACACCCGTGGACGAGGTGGCGGCGACGCTGGAGTACGCGATCACCAGCGGCCGCGTGCGCTACGTCGGGGTGCGCGGCTATCTGGGATGGCAGCTCGCGACCGCCGCGTCCGCGGCGTCGCGGGGTGCGCGTCTGGTGAGCACCCAGGTCGAGTACTCGCTGCTGGCACGGGGTGTCGAGGAGGAACTGATCCCGGCCGCGACCTATCACGGCGCCGGGGTGTTCGCGGCGGTGCCGCTGGCCGGGGGTGTCCTCACCGGCAAGTACCGCAGCGGGGTGCCGGCCGATTCGCGCGGCGCCGACGAGGTGCACGCGGAGGAGGTTCGTCACTATCTGACCGATTCGGCGGTGCGGGTGGTCGACGCGGTGGTCACCGCCGCGGACGGGCTGGGCACCTCGCCGCTGGCGGTGGCGCTGGCGTGGGTGCGGGACCGGCCCGGGGTGGCGTCGGCACTGGTCGGTGCCCGGGATCTGGCGCAGCTGACCGGTGTGCTGGTCTCGGAGGAGCTGGAGTTGCCGGCGGCGATCGCGTCCGCGCTCGACGACGTGAGCGCCTGAATTCGCTGCGGCCTGAATCCGCTGCGGCGGAGGGGAAAACCCGCGTTCGCGCACCCTACGAAAGTTAGGCTACCCTGCTGCGTAGGTTCGGGTTGGCTACAGCAGGGAGAACAGATGACCGCCACCGAGGTTGCCGGATTCGCCGAGCGCATCAAATCCGGAACTGCCGCGGAACACAGCGAGACCGAGAATTCGGCGTTCGTCACCGAACTGCTCGGCGGGCAGCTCAACACTGCCGGCTATGCCGCCCTGCTGGCCCAGTCCTGGTTCATCTACGAGGCCCTCGAACGGATCGGCGCCGGCTACGCGGACGATCCGATCGTCGGCCCGTTCCTCGCCGACGAACTGCTGCGCACCGCCGCGCTGGAGGCGGATCTGCAGTTCCTGCTCGGTGACGACTGGCGGGCCACGGTGACGCCGTTGCCGGCGACCGTGCGGTACGTGCAGCGGCTCGAGGAAGTCGCCGCGACCTCCCCGGAGGCGTACCTGGCGCACCATTACCTGCGGTATCTCGGTGATCTGTCCGGTGGTCAGATCATCCGCCGCATGCTCGAGCGTGCCTACGGGTACGAACGCGACGGCCTGCGCTTCTACACCTTCGACGACATCCCGAAGACGAAACCGTTCAAGGACGCGTACCGTGCGAAGCTCGACGCCGCCCCCTTGGACAGCGCGCAGCAGCAGGCCGTGATCGACGAGGCGAACCTGGTGTTCGGTCTCAACCGTGACTTGTTCGCCGATCTCGGCGCCGATCTCGACAGCTACCGGGTGGCGACGCCGCAGTCATGAACCGCTTCCGCCGTTACGTTCTGTACCTTCTTCTTCCGCTGGTGACGGTGCTGGCCGTCGCCGGGTGCAGTGCCACCGGCGAGTCCGGTTCGACGCCGGCCACCGGGGCGCGCACCGCGGTGCTCGCCGACCGGGATCCGCGGCCGATCGCGGAGAACCCGGTCCCGACGCTGCCGGTGACGGTCCGCAGCTTCGACGGTGTGGACGTCACCGTCACCGATGTCTCGCGCATCGTCACCGCGGACCGCTCCGGCACCCTCGCGCAGACCGTGTTCTCCCTCGGTCTCGGCGCCAACCTGGTGGGGCGCTCGACGGCGAGTTTCCCGGCGTCGGAGCATCTGCCCAATGTCACCCCGGGCGGGCACGGCCTGAACGCCGAGGCGATCCTGGCGCTGAATCCGACGGTGGTGCTCACCGACTCGTCGATCGGGCCGCTGGCCGTGCAGGAGCAGTTGCGGTCCGCCGGGATCCCGGTGGTGTTCGTGGACCCGACCCGCACCCTCGACACGGTCGCCTCCGGGATCGAGGCGGTCGCGGCGGCGCTGGGGGTGCCCGAGCAGGGCGCCGCGCTGGTGCAGCGCACCGAGGAGGAGATCGCCGCGGCGAGCGCGTCGATCCCCGCGGACCGTCCCGCCCCGACCGTGGCGTTCCTGTATCTGCGTGGCTCGGCGATCAAGATGCTCGGCGGTCCGGGCTCCGGGGCCGACGCGCTGATCAACGCGCTCGGCGCCCGGGACGCCGGCACGGTCGCCGGGCTCACCGCCGAATTCACCCCGATCACGAGCGAGGCGATGATCGCCTCCGCACCGGACGTGATCCTGATCATGACGCACAGTCTCGAGTCGGTCGGCGGTCCCGACGGTCTCGCGGCGTTGCCCGGCGTCGAGCAGACTCCCGCCGGGAAGAACCGCAGCATCGTCGACATGGACGATTCGGTGCTGCTCAGCTTCGGGCCCGACACCGGCAAGGTCCTGGCCGCGCTCTCCGACGCCCTGTATCCGCAGGCCCAGGGATGACGACGGTCACCGACAGCGCCGCGACGCCGGGAAGCACGAAGGAGGCCGGCGTCCGGCGCAGCACCCTGGTGTTCGCCGGGCTGACCGTCGCGCTGGTGGTGCTGGCGCTGGTGTCCGCGTGCCTCGGGCAGGTGCCGACGTCCCCGGCCGAGGTGGTCGGCAGTCTGCTGCACCGACTCGGGCTGGATGTCGGGCCGATGCCCGCGCACCCGGCCGGCGACGTCGCGTTGTGGCAGGTGCGGTTCCCGCGGGTGGTGCTGGCGATGCTCGTCGGCGCCGCCCTCGGATGCGCCGGGGCGCTGCTGCAGGGGGTGTTCGCCAATCCGCTCGCCGAACCCGGGGTCATCGGTGTCTCCTCCGGCGCGGCGGTCGGTGCCTCGCTCGTGATCGTGCTGGGCGGCGCTTTCACCGCCGGCTGGGCACTGGCCGGGGCCGCGTTCGTCGCCGGCCTGCTCACCACCGCCCTGGTGTACGCGCTGTCGCGGTCGAACGGGCGCACCGAGGTCGTCACGGTCATCCTCACCGGTGTGGCCGTGAACGCCGTCGCGGGCGGGCTGATCGCGCTGTTCACGTTCGTCGCGAACCCCGCCGCCCGCGATCAGATCGTGTTCTGGCAACTCGGCAGCCTCGGCGGCGCGACCTGGGAGATCGTGTCGGTGGTGGCGCCGCTGACGCTCGCCGGGATCGCCGCGGCGATCGTGCTGGCCCCGAAGCTCGATCTGCTCTCGCTCGGCGAGTCCGTGGCCCGGCACCTGGGCGTCGACGTCGAACGGGTGCGGCAGGTCGCGATCGTGATCGTGGCGGTGCTGGTGTCCGCGGCGGTCGCGTTCACCGGCATCATCCTGTTCGTGGGCCTCGTGGTGCCGCACCTGATGCGGATGGCGCTCGGTCCCGCGCATCGGCGGCTGATCTGCGCGAGTGCCGTGTGCGGCGCGGTGACGCTGCTCGCCGCCGACCTCGGCGCCCGCACCCTGGTCGCGAACGCGGATCTGCCGCTGGGCATGCTCACGTCGCTGATCGGTGGGCCCGCGTTCTTCTGGATGCTGCGCCGCACCCGCGCGAGCCAGGGAGGGTGGGCATGAGCCGTTCCCGCGTGTTCGGCCGGTGGCGCGACGACCGGCAGGTCCCGGAACGATCCGGGCCCGGCACGGTGACGATGAGCGCGACCGGGGTGCGGCTGCACCGCGGCGACCGGCAGATCCTGCACGACGTCGACGTCGAGGTCCGGGCCGGGGAGGTTCTCGCGCTCGTCGGACCGAACGGCGCCGGCAAGTCGACGCTGCTGGCCGCGCTCACCGGTGATCATCCGATCTCGGGCGGCCGCGTCGAGGTCGACGGGCGACCCCTCGACGAGTGGGCGCCGGTCGCGTTGGCGCGGCGCCGGGCGGTGCTCCCCCAGCAGCACACGGTCGGATTCCCGTTCACCGCCGTCGAGGTGGTGCGGATGGGCCGGTCGGCATGGGCGCGCACCGCGCGGCAGGGTGACGACGACGCACTGATCGCCGCAGCGCTCGCCGAATGCGACGTCGCGCACCTGCAGGATCGTCCGTTCCCGGCGCTGTCCGGGGGTGAACGCGCCCGGGTCGCGTTGGCGCGGGTGCTCGCGCAGGACACCGAGACGCTGCTGCTCGACGAACCGACCGCGGCGCTGGATCTCGGGCATCAGGAAGCGGTGATGCGGGTGGTGCGGGCCCGCGCCGATCACGGGCACGCCGTGGTGGTGGTGCTGCACGATCTGGGGCTGGCCGCCGCCTACGCCGACCGGGTGTGCGTGCTCGAACGCGGCCGGGTCGTCGCGGACGGGCCCGCCGGTGAGGTGCTCACCGAGGAGTTGCTCAGCCGCGTCTACGCCTATCCGGTTCAGGTGGGCAGCGACCCCACGACGGGTACTCCCCTGGTGCTGCCGCGGCGGGACCGGCCGGGCCCCTCGGTGGCGGCCGCCGGCTGAGCCGGCAGATGCAGCACCGCCGGCTGAGCCGGCAGATGCAGCACCGCGGGCTGAGCCGGTCCCAGCTCGGTTCGCGTCGTCTCGGTCACATTCGGCGGGTGCCGCGCCGAGGCGGCTGCGGTGCCGCCGCCCGGATCAGGAAGACTGGAGCGAGGCGCGTCTCCGATCGGGGACGCGCGCGTCGGGTCGACGGGTGACAGCGAGGAGCAACGAGATGGGTAGACCGGCAGTGCGTGCGACCGCGGTGGTGGTGGGACTTGCGGTCGCGCTGGTCGCCGGCTGTTCCTCCGACACCGATCCGGAGAAGGTGCCGACCCGCGAACCCGCGACCGCGATGACCGCCCCCGAGCCCACGACGCCCCCGGCCGGGACGGTGCAGCAGGTCGGGACCGGCATCGAGGCGCTCGCGCAGGCGCCCGGCACCGATGTGATCGCCGCGCTCGTCGACGACGGCACCCAGCTGCTGCTCACCGGCTCCGCCACCGACAGCGAGCCGCGCCCGGTGCAGCTGCCGCACGAGGCGGTGACGGTCCTTCCCGGACCGGACGGTCAGGTCCTGGCGCCCGCCGCCGGCGCGGTCCTGCGCGTCGACGTCGACTCCGGTGAGGTCACCGAGGTCCCGGTGGACGGCGACGCCACCGCGGCCGCGGTGCTGCCGGACGGTCGCTGGGCGGTCGGTACGGCCACCGGCACCACCTACATCCTCGATCCGGCCTCCGGGGCGGTCGAGTCCACCATCACCGGCCTGGTGTCCGTGGATGTGCTCGTCGCGGCCGGTGACGACGTCGCCGCACTCGACCGGCGCCAGACCTCGATCACCGAACTGAACCTGGCCGACGAGCGGCTGCGGATGGCGCTGCGCGCCGGCGAGGGTGCCGCCCAGATGATCTCCGATCCGTACGGCCGGGTCGTGGTCACCGATACCCAGGACGACGAACTGCTGGTCTACACGCTCGATACGCTCGTGTTGCGGCAGCGCTACCCGAGCGGGCCGGGTCTGTACGGGGTCGCGTACGACGAAGCGCGGGATCTGGTGTGGGTGACATTGACCGGAAGCAACGAGGTTGTGGGCTACGATCTGTCGACCGGGATCCCGAGAGAGAAGCAGCGCTTTGCGACGGTGCGGCAGCCCGACTCGGTGTCCGTCGATTCGGACGATGCGGTGTTGGTGATCGGCTCGGCGACCGGTGACGGTTTGCAGCGGATCCCGATCGGGGGTGAGTGATGGCAGGAACCGGACGCCGGTTCACGCGACTGCCCGTCGACTGGGACACCAGCAACGACGCCTACGAATACGTACCGCTGCGGTTGCCGCCGGACGTGTCGCGGGTCAGTGCGTCGATGCGGTTGGCGATCTCCGCCGAGTTCCACGGCTGGGAGCTGAGCCGGGTGCGGCTGTACCCGGACGGGAGCCGCCGCGTGCTGCTGCGCCGCCGCAAGACCGATCACCACGTGCCCGAACCGACCGTTCGCTGACACCGACCCCGGACCGCCTCGGCCGGGTTTGCAGGGAGTTTTCGTGTATCGCTATGTCCTGAAACTGATGTTCCTGCTGCCGCCGGAACGCGTTCACCACCTCGCGTTCCTCGCGATGCAGCTGGTGACGCGTTTCGCGCCGCTGCGGGTGCTGGTGTCGAAGATCCTCGTGGTGGACGACCCGGTGCTGCACAACACCGTGTTCGGGGTGCCGTTCCGGGCGCCGCTGGGGCTGGCCGCAGGGTTCGACAAGGACGCCACCGGCGCCGACGTGTGGGGCCCGCTCGGGTTCGGCTTCGCCGAGATCGGCACCGTGACCGCGCAGGCTCAGCCGGGCAATCCGGCGCCGCGGCTGTTCCGCCTGCCCGAGGACCGCGCGCTGATCAACCGGATGGGTTTCAACAACCACGGCGCCGGCGAGGCCGCCAATCAACTGCGGCAGCGCCTGCGCACCGTGCCGATCGGCGCGAACATCGGCAAGACGAAGGTCGTGCCCGCGGAGGAGGCTGCCGCGGACTACACCGAGAGCGCCCGCCTGCTCGGTCCGCTCGCGGACTTCGTCGTCGTCAACGTCTCGTCGCCCAATACCCCCGGTCTGCGGGACCTGCAGGCCGTCGAGTCGCTGCGTCCGCTGCTCGCGGCGGTGCTCGAGACGGTGACCGTGCCGGCGCTGGTGAAGATCGCACCGGACCTGTCGGACGAGGACGTCGACGCGGTCGCGGATCTGGCGGTCGAGCTGGGTTTGGCGGGTATCGTCGCGACCAACACCACGATCCGGCGCGACGGTCTGCGCACCGACCGCGCGCGGATCGAGGAGATCGGCGCCGGTGGCCTGTCGGGTGCGCCCGTCGCCGATCGCTCCCTCGAGGTGCTGCAGCGCCTGCACAAGCGGGTCGGTGACCGGCTGGTGCTGGTGTCGGTGGGCGGCATCGAAACGGTCGAGCAGGCCTGGGAGCGGATCCTGGCCGGGGCGTCGCTCATCCAGGGCTACACCGGCTTCATCTACGGCGGCCCGTTCTGGATGCGCCGCATCCACAAGGGTCTGGCCCGCAAGCTCCGGGCCTCCGGCTACGCGTCGATCGCCGACGCGGTCGGCGCCGGCAACTGAGCCGTTCCCGGTACGGCAGAGCCCCGGTGGTCGTCGCGATCATCGGGGCTCGAATGCCCGGTTCACGAGGTCTGTCGGGTCCTGTCCTAGTGTGATGCGTCTGCGCACACGAAAGGGACCCGGTTGAAAATCGTCTTCTTGCACGGGATCGGTGACGGCGACCCCGGAATGAGCTGGCTCGACGGACTCAACCGTGGTCTCGTCGCTCACGGCAGAGAGCCGATCGCGGCGTCGGACGTTCTCGCGCCGCAATACGCAACGTTCCTGTCGACCGACGAGTGGACAGCGAAGATGCCGGCGCCGAATACCGAGCCGAAGGACAACACCGCCGCACGCCACGCGTTCCAGCGCCGCAAGGCACGGATCCGGCGGTCACTCGAGGGGCGCGACGACATCCGCACGTTCGGGTCGATCGGCTACCACCGCGTCCCCGATCCCGTGCTGCACGTCGGACAGGCTGCCGCGATCGGATGCGGCACGACATTCCTGAATCTGGATCAGGTCGGCCGATACGTAGGTGACGAGGCGCTGCGCGGCGCGGTCCTGCGCCACGTGCTCGCTCAGTTGCCGTCCGGCGCTCACGACCTCGTGCTGATCGGTCACAGTCTGGGCAGTCTCATCGCGATCGACCTGCTCGATCACCTGCCGGACCGGTTCCGGGTGCGCCGATTGCTGACCCTCGGCAGTCCTGCAGGCTCGCCCGTGTTGCATCGCAACGGGAATCGGATGGCGCGGCGGTTCCCGTACTCACGGGTCGACGACTGGACGAACGTGCTCGACGTCCGCGATGTCGTCACGGGTGGACGTGGCCTCGCGTCGATCTTCGCCGCAGCCCAGGACGTCGTCGTCGACATCCGAGGTCAGCACGGCGCAGGTCTGTATCTCGGGCACGGAGCGGTGTCCGGGCTGATCGCCGAGGTGCTGTACCCGTCGAAGGCACTCGTGCCGATCTCGGTGCACCTGACCGTCCGGATGTCCGACGACGACGCAAACAATCTGCTCACCCTGCACTACGCACACGCGGTCGCCGACGCCATCAAGGACCAGGCCGTCGCCGAGCGCTACCGCGGTGCGCTCGCGCAGGTGCAGGACGATCTGATCGACGCCACCGAACGCTTCGTCCGGGAAACCGGGCGGGCGGTACCTCCGGAGATCGGCGACCTGCTCGAGGGCCGGCTGCCGACCCTGCCCGACCGTTGGGGACTGCGCGAACTCGTGGCACGGCTGATGGTGCTGTCGTCGACGAACCTCGTCGAGCCCTACGACATCGACACCGGTCGCGCCCAGCGGGATGCGATGCGACGGGTGCTGGGACGGCTCGGCTACGAGGACATGACCCCCGTGATCGGCAGGTCTCTCGACAAGGTGCGCGCCCACGTCTCCAAGAAGGGAGGCGTGCCGTGGGGCACGATCATCCCCATCGCCGTCGGCGCGGCATTGATCGCAGCCGTGCCGCTCGGGCTGGCCGCCGTCGGCACTGCCGGGCTGGCCGGTGCCGCGGCGACGACGAGCACCCTCGCGGCGTTCGGCCCCGGCGGCATGATGGGCGGGGTCGCGACGATCGGAACGCTCGCGTCCGGCGGCACCGCCGCCGCCACCTACGGGATGCTCTCGGGCGGCGGATCGGTTCCGACGGCTCTCGCCGCGAACGCACTCGTGCTCGAGGTGGCCGTCGAGTACGCGTGCAAGCAACTCGAGCTGGAGGTCGACGAGACGTTGTGGTTCCGCATCACCACCGCCGAGTCCCACGTGGCGGCGGAAATTCGCCGTCACGAGGAATTCAGCGATCCCAAGTCCGCACGGTTGGTGGAACTACGCGCCGTCCACGCGATCGTCTCGTCCCTGCTCGAGTTCCTCACCACGCACGACCTGACTCCGCGCGAAATCACCCAGACGCCGTCGCTGGTCCGGCTCGAAGCCTGACCCGGCCCGAACGAACGAGGACCCGGCGGCCGGAACGGCTGCCGGGTCCTCGCCCCGCGACTCGACTACTTCACCTCGTAGGTGCCGGTCAGCAACGCGCGGGCGATGCCGTGGCCGAACACGTTGAAACCGAGGAACGCCGGGGTGGAGTCGGCGGTGAGCCCGTCGATCGTCTCGACGTCCAGCGCGTGGACGGCGACGATGTAACGGTGATAGCCGTGACCGGCCGGCGGGGCGGCACCGATGAAGCCCGGCGCACCGCCGTCGTGGCGCAAGGTGACCGCCTCGGCGGGCAGGCCCTCACCGCCGGCACTGCCGGCACCGGCGGGCAGCTCGGTGACGGTCGCGGGGATGTTCGCGACGGCCCAGTGCCAGAAGCCGGACGCGGTCGGGGCGTCGGGGTCGAACACGGTCACCACGAAGCTCTTCGTCTCGGCGGGGAACCCGGACCACGACAGCTGCGGGGACACGTCGCCGCCGCCCGGGATCCCGAACGCGCCGCTGGCCTGCGCGAGTTTCCACTCCTCGCCCTCGGCGAAGTCCTCGCTGGTCACCTGGAACGTGGGCAGCTGCGGGAGAAACTCGTACGGGTCGTAATCGAACGCCATCGGGGGTCCTTTCCTTTGGGGGGACGGATCTTCAGGAATGCAACAGGAAGTGTTCCATGACACGGGTACCGAATCGCAGAGCCTCGACCGGGACACGCTCGTCGACTCCGTGGAACAACGCCGCGAAGTCGAGTTCCGGCGGCAGCTGCAGCGGCGCGAACCCGAAGCACCGGATGCCGAGTTTCGCGAACGACTTGGCGTCGGTGCCCGCTGAGAGCATGTACGGCACGGTCCGGCCCAGCGGATCGTGCGCGAGGATCGCCGCGTTCATCGCGTCGACGAGATCACCGTCGAAGCTGGTCTCGTAGGAGTCGAGGCTCGTGATCCATTCGCGGGTCACGTCCGGGCCGATCAGTTCGTCGACGGTGCGTTCGAACTCGGCGAGCCGGCCGGGCAGGATGCGGCAGTCGACGACGGCCTGCGCGGTCTGCGGGATGACGTTGGCCTTGTAGCCGGCCTGCAGCATCGTGGGGTTGGCGGTGTCGCGGAAGGTCGCGCCGATGATGCGGGCGATGGACCCGAGCTTGGCGAGGGTGCCCTCGATGTCCGGGGAGGCCGGATCGAAGTCGATGCCGGTTTCCTCCGACGCCGCGGCGAGGAACTCGGCGACCGAATCGGAGATCACGAGCGGGAAGGTGTGGCTGCCGAGCCGCGCGACGGCCTGCGACAGGATCGTCACCGCGTTCTCCTCGTGCAGGAACGAGCCGTGCCCGGCCCGGCCCTTGGCGGTCAGACGCATCCAGCCGAGGCCCTTCTCGGCGGTCTCGACGAGGTAGAAGCGGCGCTCTCCCCCGTCGCGGCGGGGCACGGTCAGCGAGAAGCCGCCGACCTCCCCGACGGCCTCGGTGACGCCCTCGAACAGGTCGGGGCGATGCTCGACCAGCCACTGGCAGCCCCAGAGGCCGCCGGCTTCCTCGTCGGCGACGAACGCGAACACCAGGTCGCGGGGCGGGACGATGTTCTCGGCCTTGAAGCGGCGGGCCACGGCCAGCATCATGCCGACCATGTCCTTCATGTCGACGGCGCCGCGGCCCCACACGTAGCCGTCCTCGACCGCGCCGGAGAACGGGTGCACGCTCCAGTCGGCGGGTTCGGCGGGCACGACGTCGAGGTGGCCGTGCAGCATGAGGGCGCCGCGGCTGCGGTCCGCACCGGGTAGCCGCGCGAACACGTTGCCGCGGCCCGGCTGACCGGACTCGACGTATTCGGTTTCGTATCCCACTTCCTCGAGCTGCGCCGCCACCCACTCCGCACAGGCACGTTCACCGCGGGTGGTCGCCGGGTCGCCGGTGTTCGAGGTGTCGAACCGGATGAGCTGGGAGACCAGGTCGACGACCTCGTTCTCGGCTCGGGACGGGGTGTGGGCGCTCACGTGTTCGGCCATGCCTGCATGTCTACCACCGTGGGTCCGCATCTGTGCAGGTGAAGGGGGCGATTTGGGCGCGTGGACGCGGTGGGTTACTCTTTCACAGCACCCACGGAGAGCGGGTGCGAGACAACTGAGTCCGAGTGGCGGAATGGCAGACGCGCTAGCTTGAGGTGCTAGTGTCCTATTAACGGACGTGGGGGTTCAAGTCCCCCCTCGGACACTCTGAGTTGAGACAGACGACGAAGGCCCCGAACCGACAGGTTCGGGGCCTTCGTCGTTCCCGGCCCTCCCCACTCGTGCGCGTTTCCGGTAGCGGGGGCTGCCGAAAACGCGCACGAGCACGGGGGCCGTGGTGCGCCGTCGACGCACCCCGCCAGGGGAATTGGGGAATTGGGCATCGATGCGCTACTGTTCTCGTCAGCGCCCGCGGGAGCGGGAGCTACCGGCATGTCCATGCACATCCGGTCCGAGTGGCGGAATGGCAGACGCGCTAGCTTGAGGTGCTAGTGTCCTATTAACGGACGTGGGGGTTCAAGTCCCCCCTCGGACACTCCGACGAGGTCACGAACCCGACAGGGATCGTGACCTCGCTTCGTTTCCGGACATGTCTTCGCTGGCAGTCCCGGATCCACACCGGTACACAGAAATTCCGTTGCCTCGCATGTCGTACCTGCGCTCTACTGTGGCGTTCGCTTCGAAGCGCGAGGGGAAGAGATGGCCGCAACGATTCGGCGGGCCGACGGCACCGGCATCTACGGGCCGGGCAAGCTGTCGGACGATCGCCTGCAGCACGAGCTGGCGTTGCGTCGCCGCGCGCAGCGCATTCCGTCGCGTCGCCGCCACGACGGGAAGGGCGGGCGACGGCAGCAGCGGCGCGCCGCTGCTCAATCCTGGTGACGCGGTTCAGCTTTCCTCGCCTGCAGTGAGCGCGAGGAGCGGCGATCGAGATCCCTCCGGAGGTCGGGCACGACCTGCGGTGAGCGAATCCCGAGCAGGTCGTGCCCCGCTTTCTCGACTTCGTCGAGCGTCACGATCGTCCGTGACGCGGTGACAACTCCGCGGCGACGGTCAGGCGCGGCGGCCCTTGCGGAAGTACCAGATCGGGCCCACGAAGTTGATCAGGGTGATCAGTGCCCACTTGCCCTTGCTGCCGTTGACCTTCTCGGCGGGCCGGGTGGCCAGGTCCGCCCAGGCCGTCGCCGCCAGCGACAGCTGCACGCTCGCGAGCGTGAGGACAGCGGCCTTCTGCCACGGCGCGAGGTCGGCGAACTTCTTCTTGGCAACGCTCATGGACGGTGTCTCCTCGGGGTGTGTGGACGGACGCACCGGCTGCGCCCGATACCATCTATTGCTACCGCACGACATCGGAAAAGGTTCATGAACTCCCACTGCGACACTCCGGCCGCGGATGCCGCCGCCGTCCCGCGCGCGATCGACCCCGCCGAACTCGAAACCTGCCTGAAGGTTCTCGACCTTGCTGCCGGACTGGACGCCGACCACCCCGACGCGATCGCGGTGCAGCGGGCCGTCGGCCATATGTTCAAGAAGTTCAAGCGGTTGCGCCGCAACGAGGCACGCAGCCGGAAGGTGCAGGCCGACCGTGAGGTGCTGTCCGCGACCGCGACCGGGTCGCCGACCCGCATCGACGACGAAACCGCCGGGCTGACGCTGACGTCGACGACGCGCGGCGCGTCGGCAGGCACGCTGCTGCGGCCCCGGCACTGCTACGTGTGCAAGAACAAGTACACCCGGGTCGACGCGTTCTACCACCAGCTGTGTCCGACCTGTGCGGCCGAGAACCACGCGAAACGGGACGCCCGTACCGATCTGTCGGGCCGACGGGCCCTGCTCACCGGTGGCCGCGCGAAGATCGGCATGTACATCGCGTTGCGGCTGTTGCGCGACGGCGCCCACACGACCGTCACCACCCGGTTCCCGCACGACGCGATCCGCCGGTTCTCCGCGATGGAGGACAGCGCCGACTGGATCCACCGGCTGCGCATCGTCGGCATCGACCTGCGTGATCCCGCCCAGGTCGTCGCCCTGGCCGACGATGTCGCGGCCCAGGGACCGCTGGACATCCTGATCAACAACGCCGCGCAGACGGTGCGCCGCTCCCCCGGCGCCTATTCGGCGCTGGCCGAGGCCGAATCGGGTCCGCTGCCGTCGGGACCGCGCCCGGAGATGATCACCTTCGGCAAGCCGTCGGACGCCCATCCGGCGGCGCTGGCCGGGTCGCTGCCGACCGACCTCGCCGCGCACGCGCTGACCCCGGAGTCGGTGACGGCGCTGGCCATGGTCGCCGGGTCCGCCACCCCGGAACGGATCGCCGCGGGGGTCGCGGTCGACGCGGGCGGGTTGCTGCCGGACCTCGTGCACACCAACAGCTGGGTGCAGACCGTCGGCGAGGTCGAACCCCTCGAACTGCTCGAGGTGCAGCTCTGCAACTCGGTGGCGCCGTTCATCCTGGTCAACCGGCTGCGTCCGGCGATGGCCGCGGCCGCCGCGCGACGCAAGTACGTGGTGAACGTCTCGGCGATGGAGGGGCAGTTCACCGGCCGCCGCTACAAGGGCGCGGGCCACCCGCACACCAACATGGCGAAGGCCGCGCTGAACATGCTCACCCGCACCAGCGCGGAGGAGATGCTCACCGACGGCATCCTCATGACCGCGGTGGACACCGGATGGATCACCGACGAGCGGCCGCATCACACCAAGATGCGTCTGGCCGAGGAGGGCTTCCACGCGCCCCTCGATCTCGTGGACGGCGCCGCGCGGGTGTACGACCCGATCGTGCAGGGCGAGGCAGGGGTGGACCTGTACGGCTGCTTCCTCAAGGACTACAAGCCCGCACCGTGGTGAGGCCGACAGAGTCGGCGTGGTGAGGCCGACAGAGTCGACGTGGTGAGACCGACACAGTCGGCGTGGTGCGCC
This sequence comes from Rhodococcus sp. O3, assembly GCF_048897285.1. Classification (NCBI taxonomy): domain Bacteria; kingdom Bacillati; phylum Actinomycetota; class Actinomycetes; order Mycobacteriales; family Nocardiaceae; genus Rhodococcus; species Rhodococcus sp. O3. The sequence goes on along the minus strand of NZ_JBMBTE010000059.1, from coordinate 5,187 downwards.
GTGACTGAGACGCACCCGACAGAAAAGGGCAGGTAGAGACGGGTTCCACACCCGCCCGGCCGTGCCCGCCCGGGTCGGTACCGGGATACTGGAGGCAGTTCCGTCGAGCCGCCCAGGAGCAGCATCATGACCGTCGCAGTCGTTCACGCCGAGACACCCGAGGGCCGCGCCGCGCTCGCGGCCGCCGTCGACGAGGCCTCCCGCCGGCAGGACGAGCTGCTGGTGCTGCACGTGCTCGACGACGACGGGGCCGCCGCCGAGGCGGAGGTCGAATCGGTGCGCACCGCGGTGCGCCAGGTCGCCGGTGACAGCGGCTGGGAGGTACGCACGGCCGTGCACGACGGCGACGCCGTGGGCACCCTCGTCGAACTGGCCACCGACAGCGGCGCGGACCGCATCGTGATCGGCAGCCGCGGTCGCAATGCGCTCGGCAAGTTCCTGCTCGAGCGTCCGCTGCAGCGGCTGGTGATCGAGGTTCCGGTGCCGGTTCTCGTCGTGAAGGAACCCGACGAGGAGTAGTCGACCTACGCTGGAACCATGCCCTATCGGGTTCTGGCCGACGGCATCGCGCTCACCCACCTGGCGTTCCTGCTGTACGTCACGTTCGGCGGGTTCGTGGCGTGGCGATGGCCGCGCACGATCGTGCTGCACGCGGTCGCCGTCGTATGGGGGCTCGCCTCGGTGCTGGTGGGGTTCGACTGCCCGCTCACCCACGCCGAGAACTGGGCGCGTCACCGCGCCGGCGAGACGGGGCTGCCGCCGTCCGGATTCATCGACCACTATCTGACCGGGGTGATCTACCCGGATTCCGCGCTCGGCCTGGTCCGCGCGCTCGTCGCGGCCTGCATTCTCGTGTCGTGGGTGGGCCTGTGGCGGCGTTCGCGTCGTGTGAGTTCCGTCGCACGGTGACTTACCCGGCAGTAGGGTGTGCGCCATGAACGCTGCCTCACGCGAACTCGACATCGTCGTCTACGGAGCCACCGGGTTCGTCGGCCGGCTCACCGCCGCCTACCTGGCCGAACATCTGCCCTCCGGGTTGAAGGCCGGCCTGGCCGGGCGGTCCCGCAGCCGCCTCGAGAAGGTCCGCGCGGACCTCGGCGGTACCGCCGCGGACTGGCCGATCATCGAGGCGGACGCCGGGGATCCGGAGTCGCTGGCCGCGCTGGCCGCGACGACCCGGGTCGTGATCACCACCGTCGGCCCCTACGCCAAGTACGGGATGCCGCTCGTGCAGGCGTGCGCCGAGGCTGGCACCGACTACGTCGACCTCACCGGCGAGGTGCTGTTCCACCGCGAGAGCATCGACCGGTTCGACGACACCGCCCGCCGCACCGGCGCCCGGATCGTCCATTCCTGCGGCTTCGACTCGATCCCGTCGGATCTCGGCGTGCACGCGTTGTACCGGGCGGCGCAGGCCGACGACGCCGGTGAGCTCACCGACACCACGCTGATCCTCACCGCGTTCCGCGGCGCCCCCAGCGGCGGCACCATCGATTCGCTGCGCACCCAGCTCGACGTCGTGCGCAAGGACCGCGCGTTGCGGAAGGTCGCGGCGCAACCGTATTCGCTCAGTCCCGACCCGGCGCAGGAACCCCGGTTGGGTCGAGAGAGCGATCTCGTGTTCGTCGACGGCAAGACCATCGCCCCGGAACTGTCCGGGTGGAAGGCACCGTTCGCGATGGCGTCGTACAACACCCGGATCGTGCGCCGCACCAACGCCCTGACCGGGTGGGCGTACGGGAAATCGTTCCGGTACCGCGAGGTCATGAACGTCGGCACGTCCCCGCTGTCCCCGCTGCTGGCCGGCGGTGTCACGGCGGGTCTCGGGGCGCTGGTGCTGGCACTGTCGTTCCCCCCGACGCGTTTCCTGCTCGACAAGGTGCTGCCGAAGCCGGGCGAAGGGCCGTCCGAAGCCACTCGCGAGCGCGGGTTCTTCACGATCGACCTGTACACGACGACCACGACCGGCGCCCGCTACACCACCCGGTTCGCCGCGCAGGGCGATCCCGGCTACAAGGCGACGGCGGTGATGCTCGCCGAGTCCGCGCTCTCGCTGGCGGTGGGTGGTTCCGCGCTGCACGCCGGTGGCGGGGTGCTCACGCCCGCGGTCGCGTTCGGCGATGTGCTCACCGAACGGCTGCGCGCGGCGGGATTCGAGATCGAGACGCGGCGGCTGCCGTGACGGCCCGGCGGGGCGACACTCCGCGGGCCGGAGGTGCAGTCCCGCACGGGATCAGGCTATGCTCGACCGGTCGCCGTGTCCTCGGCGACATCGACGACGAAGGACGACAGCCGTGCAGACGACGAGCATCGAGGCCGCCCCGGCCGCCGTGCTTGCGTTGATGCCGTTCTGGCCGACTCGTCGTGGCGCGTGCTTCGACGGCGCGTGTTGTTGCCAGGTGTGTTGCTGAGCGGTCTCTCCGCTCCCCAATTCCCTTCGGTAACCACGTTCGCGGTCGGAGCATGCCTTGTTCAATCTGCTGATCTTCACTCTCGTCGGTGTCGGCGCACAGCTCGTCGACGGCGCACTCGGCATGGCCTTCGGCGTCACCGCCACCACCCTGTTGATCTTCAGCGGTGTCGGGGCGGCGCACGCCAGCGCGGCCGTGCACCTCGCGGAGGTCGGCACCACCCTGGTCTCGGGCATCTCCCATTGGAAGTTCCGCAACATCGACTGGAAGGTCGTCGCGAAGCTCGGCGTGCCCGGCGCGATCGGCGCCTTCCTCGGCGCGACCGTCCTGTCGAGCCTGTCCACCGAGGCCGCGGCCCCGGTCACCGCGGGAATCCTGCTGGCGATCGGTGTGTACGTGGCGCTGCGGTTCTCGGTGCGACCGCCCGCGGTCGCGCATGCCCGCACCTCCCCGCACACCGCGAAATTCCTGTCCCCGCTCGGGTTCTTCGGCGGGTTCGTCGACGCCAGCGGTGGCGGCGGATGGGGACCGATCACCACCAGCACACTGCTCTCGCGCGGGAAGACCGCGCCGCGCACCGTGATCGGCTCGGTCAGCGCGTCGGAATTCATGGTCGCGGTCGCGGCCAGCCTCGGGTTTCTGTTCGGCCTGGGTCGCGAGTCGGTCGGCAACCTGCTCGTCGTCGCCGGCCTGGCGATCGGTGGCGCGATCGCCGCTCCGGCGGCCGCGTGGCTGGTCAGCCGCGTGCCGGCGACGCTGCTCGGCACCGCGGTCGGCGGCATCATCGTCATCACCAACGCGCAGAAGCTGTTCAAGTCGTTCGAGGTGACCGGCACCGTCGCCATGCTGCTGCATCTGCTGATCGCGGCCGGTTGGATCGCCCTGCTCAGCGTCTCGTGGCGGCGTTCGCGGCTCACCCGCGCCGAGTCCGCCGGGTCGCTCGAGAAGTTGCAGACCCCGGTCGCCCCCGTCCTGCGCGAAGAGGTCTAGGCGCTTCGCGCCGGTGTGTACAAGTGGCGGCTGGAACCGCCGGAAAGGCACACGGGCGGCGGAGGCGCACGCGGGTTAGGATCCGACGATGAAATCGCCGATCCCCGACTATCTCCTCGAGGTCGTGGAGGCGTGCGGGACGGACAATCCCGGGGCGACCGCCGACTACATTCCCGAACTCGCCCAGGCCGATCCGGACCGGATCGCGGTGTGCCTGTCGACAATCGACGGGGTCGTGTACACCGCCGGTGACGCGGATGCCGAGTTCTCGATCCAGTCGATCTCGAAACCGTTCGTGTACGCGCTGGCCCTCGCCGATCACGGCATCGACGCGGTGCTCGCCCGGGTCGGGGTCGAACCGAGCGGTGAGGCGTTCAACGAGTTGTCGCTCGAGAGCGGGTCCGGGCGGCCGCTCAATCCGATGATCAACGCCGGTGCCCTCACCGCCCACGCGCTCGTCGGGCCCGCGACCGCGACGACGGAGGAACGGTTCGAGCGGGTGCTGCGGGGTCTGTCCGCGTTCGCCGGGCGCGACCTCGCCGTCGACGAGTCGGTGTTCGACTCGGAGCTGAGCACCGCCTACCGCAATTCGGCGATCGCGAACATGCTGCGCAGCTACTCGGTGATCGACGGCGACCCGGCCGAGGTGGTGCGCGGATACACCCGGCAGTGCGCGATCACCGTCACCGTGCGCGACCTCGCGGTGATGGCGGCGACCCTCGCGAACGGCGGCGTCCAGCCGCTCACCGGCCAGCGCGTCGTGTCCCGGACGGTGGTGCGGCAGGTACTCAGCGTGATGATGACGTGCGGTATGTACGACGCGGCCGGCGACTGGATGTCGACAGTGGGGATTCCCGCCAAGAGCGGGGTATCCGGTGGGGTGCTCGGCGCCCTGCCCGGTCAGGTCGGCATCGGCGCGTTCTCCCCGCGCCTGGATGCCCACGGCTCCAGCGTGCGCGGCGTCCGGATGTGCCGGCGACTGTCCGACGACATGGGCCTGCACATCATGGACGGGCCGGAACCGGCGCGCTCGGCGATCCGGCGCGACCGCCGGCTGCGGGGACCGGGCGGCCACACCGTCCGGGTGTGCAGCCTGCAGGGCACCATGCAGTTCAGCGGCGCCGAACTCGTGCTGCGTGCCCTGGCGTCGGCGGAGGACGCGGAGCGGCTCGACGGGGTGGTCCTCGATCTGCGGCGGGTCCACTCGGTCGACGACGTCGCCGAGCGGATGCTCCGCGAGGCGCTGCGGCGACTGCGTCTGGACGGCCTGCGGGTCACGGTCGTCGACCCCGAATGCGTTCTGGACACGCACGCGCACACCCACAGACCTGCGCGTGACGGAGAGATCGCCGACGAATTCGCGCCGGACCTCGCTTCCTTCGACAACTTCGAGCGGGTGTGACGGTGCCCGATCTGCCGCTGCCGCTGCCGGTGCCCGATCTGCCGCTGCCGCTGCCGGTGCCCGACCTGCGACTGCCGCAGGACTACGCGAAGGCGCTCGCCGAGGCGGGACTCGACACCACACCGACCGGTGATGTGACGTGCCCCGATCCGGGGGCTCTGCTGGCGGCACGGCTGCCGGTGTTCGCGCTCGCCGCGGGCGCGGTCGTCGCATTCGCGCAGGCCGCGAACCGGGTGCGCGCGGCGGCCGGCGTGCATCCACACCCGGTCCGGCTCGATCCGGAGCGGATCGCCGCGTCCTTCTCCGGGGATCGGATGCTCCGGTTGTCGGGAACCCCGATCGACGGTTTCGCCGACCTGTCCGGCTTCTTCCGGGCCCGCGACG
>NZ_JBMBTE010000058.1:0-33209 GCF_048897285.1 Rhodococcus sp. O3 | reverse complement strand
CCGTGGCGTCCCGCGGGCCCTCGCCGAGGTGTGTGCGGTGTCCGCGGCGGCGTTCGTCGTCACCGCCCCGATCGTCGCGGCCCTGACCGGCTCGGTGAGTGTCGTTGCGGTCGTCGCGAATGTGCTGGTGGCTCCGGTGCTTCCGCCGCTCACGGTGCTCGGGTCCCTGGTCGTCCTGTGTAGCGCGGCGTGGCCGCCGGGGGCGGAACTACTCGCGCGCGGCGCCGCCCCGATGCTGTGGTGGCTGCTCGAAGTGGCCGAACGCGCGGCTGCGTTGCCCACCGCCGAGCTGACGGTTCCGGCGGGCGCGGCAGGTGCCGTGACCGTCGGTGCGGCGATCGTGTGCGGTTGGGTGGTGGCACGGCACCGTCGGCTGAGGAGGATCGTCGCGGTCGCGGCACTGGCCGCGGCGGCGGTGTGCGTGCCGGTGTGGATCGGCCGACCGGGCTGGCCCGGGACGGGATGGGTGCTCGTCGCGTGCGATGTGGGGCAGGGCGACAGTTTCGTGCTGTCCACCGGCGACGGCGGCGCGATCGTCGTGGACACCGGACCGGACCCGGTGGCCGTCGACCGGTGCCTGCGCCGGCTGCGGGTGACCCGCATCCCGATGCTGCTGATCACCCATCTGCACGCGGATCACGTCGGCGGTCTCGACGGTGTGCTCGCGGATCGGTCGGTGGCGGTCGTCGTCACGGGCCCGGGCGCGACCTCGCGGCCCGGCGGTGCCGACCTGGTCGCGACCGCGCGGCGGTTCGCGGTGCCGACCCGGGAGATCCACCGGGGCGAGGTGTTCACGATCGGGACGATCACCCTCCGGGTGCTCGGCGACGGCCCGGGCGGCGGTGAGGAGAACGACCGGTCGCTGGTCGCGCGGGCCGACACCCCGATCGGGTCGGTGCTGCTGACCGGCGATGCCGAAGCGGGTGCGCAGGAGGCACTGCTGCGCTCGGGCGCCGAGGTGCGGGCCGACGTGCTCAAGGTTCCGCATCACGGTTCGCGGACGTCGTCGGCGCGGTTCCTCGCGGCGGTGCGTCCCCGCGTCGCGTTGGTCGGGGTCGGACGCGACAACCCGTTCGGGCACCCGCATCCGGAGATTCTGTCGAGTCTGCAGGACCTGGGCACACGGGTATTGACCACCGACGTACTGGGGGACATTGCGGTGGTGCGGGCCGGGTCCGGGGCACTTGGTGTCGTGTCCGACCACCGTGGCACGATCGGTCCGTGAGCGTGACGCAACTGCACCTGGTCCTGGGCGACGAAGAACTGCTCGTCGAACGCGCGGTCGCCGGGATCGTCGCCGGAGTACGCGAATCCAGCGGTGCGGGCGCCCAGTTGCCGGTGTCACGGCTGCGTGCGGGCGATGCCGGTGCCGCCGAACTCGCGGAACTGCTGAGTCCGTCGCTGTTCGCCGAGGACCGCGTGGTGGTGCTCGAAGCCGCCGCCGAGGCCGGCAAGGACGCGGTCGCGTTGATCCTCGACGCGGCGGCCGCACCACCCGAGGGCGTCACGCTGGTGATCCTGCACAGCGGCGGCGGCCGGGCCAAGGCGATGGTGGGGTCGCTGCAGAAGTGCGGCGCCGAGGTCCACGAATGCGCGAAGGTCACCAAGGCGAGCGAACGTGTCGACTTCGTGCGCGCCGAGTTCCGGGCCGCCGGGGTGCGCGTTGCGCCCGACGTCGTGCAGATGGTGATCGACGCGGTGGGCTCGGATCTGCGGGAGCTCGCCGCCGCATGCAGTCAGTTGTGCGCGGACACCGGCGGGAAGGTCGATGTGACCGCGGTGAACCGGTACTACTCCGGCAAGGCGGAGGTCACCGGGTTCGAGGTGGCGGAGAAGGCCGTCGCGGGGGACACCGCCGGCGCGCTCGAGGCGTTGCGCTGGGCGATGCACCGCGGTGTCGCGCACGTGCTGCTCGCCGACGCGTTGGCCGACGCGGTGCACACCATCGCGCGGGTCGGGTCCGCCGGGCGTGGTGATCCGTTCAAGATGGCGTCGGATCTGGGGATGCCGCCGTGGAAGGTGAAGAAGGCGCAGGCGCAGGCCCGCGCGTGGAATCCGGACTCGGTCGCGTCCGGACTGGCGATCGTGGCGGCACTCAACGGTGAGGTCAAGGGCATCGCCGCCGACGCCGACTACGCGGTCGAGCGAGCGGTCCGGCGGATAGCCGCCCTGGCCGGGCACTGATCACCGCTCCGGTTCGCTCCGGGGGTGGGGTCCGGGTCCGGACGACGAAAGACCGCCCCCACGCGGAGGGCGGTCTTGTCGGAGCCAGAGCTTGCGTTCTACCTCAGAGCTGGTTGGCAACCTTCGCCAGAGCCGACTTCTTGTTGGCGGCCTGGTTCGGGTGGATGACACCCTTGCTGGCGGCCTTGTCGAGCTTGCGGCTGGTGGAGACGAGGAGCTCGGTGGCCTTGTCCTTGTCGCCGGCGGCCGCGGCCTCGCGGAAGGAACGGATCGCCGTGCGCAGCGAGGACTTGACCGACTGGTTGCGGAGTCGGTTGCGCTCGTTGGTGCGGATCCGCTTCACCTGGGACTTGATGTTGGCCACGCGTAAAATCCTGTCGTTTTGCTGGGTAGCTGGTCGGAAAGCTCTGGGTGCACCAATGCGCACCGACGTACGACGATACCAGCGGGCCGCCGCAATGCAAAAAGCGGTCGCGTCCGAGGCTCAAATATTTCGTTCCCGTTCCAAATGTTTCGTGGGCGTGACAAGTTTGTTTCCGATTCCGCACCCGAGCCGGTCGTGTACGAACATTTCGGACATGAGCCGCCGCAACTCCACCCTCGACGCTGCCGCCCGAACCGGGAAACGACGCCGATCGACGACCACAGATGTCTTCGACGGCTACCCGGATGCGGCCGCGGCCGGCGCGGCGTACGACGAGATGTTCGACGCCGACGGACGTGTGCGAGCCCCGTACCGGCGCCTGGCGAAGATCCTCGAAGCCAAGGGGCCGGAGGACCTCACCGCCCGCACCGAGGCGCTCGGACGGGCGTTCACCGACCAGGGCGTGACCTTCTCCCTGTCCGGGCAGGAACGGCCCTTCCCGCTCGACCTCGTGCCGCGAGTGATCGCCGCCGCCGAATGGACCAGGCTCGAACGAGGCGTCACCCAGCGGGTCCGGGCGCTCGAGATGTTCCTCCACGACGTGTACGGCGAGCAACACATCCTCCGCGACCGCGTCGTGCCCAAGCGGCTGGTGACCTCGTGTGAGCACTTCCACCGCGAAGCGGCCGGCATCGTGCCGCCGAACGGGGTGCGCATCCACGTCGCCGGGATCGACCTCATCCGCGACGAGACCGGCACCTTCCGGGTCCTCGAGGACAACCTGCGGTCCCCGTCGGGGGTGTCGTACGTCATGGAGAACCGTCGCGCAATGGCCCGGGTGGCACCCGACCTGTTCCTCGAACACCGGGTCCGGCCCGTCGGCGAGTACGCGCTGCGCCTGCTGCGCGCACTGCGTGCCGCCGCGGCTCCCAACGCCGCCGACCCCACCGTCGTGGTGCTCACCCCCGGCGTCGCGAACTCCGCCTACTTCGAGCACTCGCTATTGGCCCGGCAGATGGGCGTCGAACTCGTCGAGGGCCGCGACCTGTTCTGCCGCGACAACATCGTCTACATGCGCACCACCGAAGGTGAGCAGCAGGTCGACGTCGTCTACCGCCGCATCGACGACGACTTCCTCGACCCGATGCAGTTCCGGCCCGACTCGGTGCTGGGTGTCGCCGGCATCCTCAATGCCGCCCGCGCCGGCAACGTCGTCATCTCGAGCGCCGTCGGCAACGGCGTCGCCGACGACAAGCTGATCTACACCTACGTGCCCGACATCATCGACTACTACCTCGGCGAGAAACCGCTGCTCCCGAACGTCGACACCCTGCGGTGCTGGCTGGACGAGGAACGCGAGGAGGTCCTCGACCGCATCGACGAACTGGTGATCAAACCGGTCGAGGGATCCGGTGGCTACGGCATCGTCTTCGGCCCGGACGCCTCCGCCGCGGAACTGAAGACCATGGCCCGCAAGATCCGGGCCGACCCGCGCAGCTGGATCGCGCAGCCCGTCGTGCAGCTGTCGACCGTCCCGACCCGGGCGGGCGACGCACTCGCGCCGCGGCACGTGGACCTGCGGCCCTTCGCGGTCAACGACGGTGAGGACGTGTGGGTGCTGCCGGGCGGCCTGACCCGGGTCGCGTTGCCCGAAGGCTCGCTGGTGGTCAACTCCAGTCAGGGCGGCGGCAGCAAGGACACGTGGGTGCTCGCGCCCCGCAGCTCCGGCGAGGAGAGCGAACTCGGCGGCGACCGGGTCGTCGCGGAACCGTTGCAGGTCGGATCCGTCGATCGCGGACCGGAACTGAGCGACACCCAGCAGCAACAACAACAGCAGCAACAGCAGAACGGGAGGGCGCAGTGATGCTGGCGCGCAACGCGGAATCGTTGTTCTGGATCGGCCGCTACGTCGAGCGGGCCGACGACACGGCCCGGATCATGGACGTCGCGGTCCACCAGCTTCTCGAGGACTCGACGGTCGATCCCGACAAGACGTGCCGCCGGCTGCTGCGTGTTCTCGGGTTCGACGAGCCCGCCGGTGCCCTGGATGTGCAGTCCGTCGTCGACCTCGTTGCCTTCGGACGTGACGGCGGCACGTCGATCGCGTCGACGATCGCCGCCGCCCGGGAGAACGCGCGCGGCGCCCGCGAGGTCACGTCCACGGAGATGTGGCAGTGCCTCAACACCACCTACAACGGTCTCGCCGAACGTGAACGCGCGTCGAAACGGCTCGGCCCCCACGAGTTCTTCCGCTACATCGAGGAACGTGCCGCGATGTTCGCGGGCCTGGCCGACAGCACCCTGTGCCGCGACGACGGCTACCGATTCCTGCTCCTGGGCCGGTCCATCGAACGCGTCGACATGACGGTGCGCCTGCTGCTGTCGCGGGCAGGAGACCGACCGACCTCCCCGACCTGGGCGACGGTGCTGCGTTCGGCGGGCGGGCACGACACCTATCTGCGCACCTATCGGGGTGCGCTCGACGCGGGCCGCATCGTCGAGTTCATGCTGCTCGACCGGCTGTTCCCGCGTTCGGTGTTCAGCGCGATCCAGGAGGCCGAACGCTGCCTGGCCGAACTCGACTCCTCCGACAACCGGCTCGGGGCCGGGAACGCGGCGCAGCGCCTGCTCGGGCGGGCCCGCAGCGAACTCGAATTCCTCGAGCCGGGAGTACTCGTCGAGGAACTCGCCGAGCGCCTGCTGATGCTGCAGGACATGTGCCGGCAGGTCGGTGACGCGATTGCGCGTCAGTTCTTCCACTCCGCCCCGTGGGTGGCGTGGATCGATGCGAGGGCCGTGGAACTCGACCGCGTGCCGGTGGAAGGAGAACTGTGAGCTGGCGGATGCGCGTGGTGCACACCACGGGATACGGCTACGACGGGCCGGTGACCTCGTCGTACAACGAGGCTCGTCTCACGCCGCGGTCGGACGGCCGGCAGACGGTGATCCTGTCCCGCGTCGACACCACACCGGCGACGCGGGCCTACCGCTACACCGACTACTGGGGCAGTGGAGTCACCGCCTTCGACCTGCACGCTCCGCACACCTCGCTCGACGTCACCGGCCTGTCCGTCGTCGAAACCGAGGTGTCGGGTCCGCCCGACACCGCGGTCGACTGGGACGAACTGCGTTCGGAACCGATCCGCGACCGGTTCGACGAACTGCTGGTGCCGACGGTGTTCGTGCCGGCGGACAAGAACCTCGCCAAGGTCGCGCGCGGCTTGGCCCGCGGACTCGATCCGGTCTCGGCGGTGTTCGCCGCCGCGCAGTGGGTGCACGAGGAGATGAACTACGTGCCCGGCTCGACCGGGGTGCACACCTCGGCCGTCGAGGCGTACGCGGACCGCAGCGGTGTGTGCCAGGACTACGCGCACCTGACGTTGCTGTTGCTGCGCGCCATGGACATTCCCGCGCGCTACGTGTCGGGATACCTGCATCCGCAGATCGACGCCGAGATCGGGGTGACCGCCGCAGGGGAGTCCCATGCGTGGATCGAGGCGTGGACCGGGGCGTGGTGGGGTTACGACCCGACCAACCTGGCGTTCATCGGTGAACAGCACGTTTCGGTCGGGGTAGGACGGGACTACGCGGATGTGCCGCCGCTCAAGGGCATCTACACCGGCGGCGGCGCCACGGCGCACGAGGTTGTTGTCGAGGTAACCCGGCTTGCGTAATGTGCCGGACGCAGGGGGAAGTCGAACCGACTCGGATCGGCCCCACGGGGCCGCGAACCTCTAGGTGGTCGCATGACGTCCCAACACGAAACAGCCCAGGAATACGTCGAGACGGAACCGTTCTCGGACGTCAAGAAGTTCGTGGCGGAAGGGATCGGCACGTTCGTGCTGGTGTTCTCCGCCGTCGGCACGGCGGTGTTCGCCGGGGCGAAGGTCGGCAACCTCGGTGTCGCGCTGGCATTCGGTCTCACGCTGCTGTTCCTCGTCTACACGATCGGCCCGATCTCGGGCTGCCACGTCAACCCCGCGGTCACCGTGGGTCAGCTGATCGTCGGCCACATCACCGCGGCGCGTGCCGTCGGCTACTGGGTCGCGCAGTTCATCGGCGGTCTGCTCGCCGGCGTGGTGATCTACACGATCGCGCAGTCGCTTCCGTCCTACGACCGAACCGTGGACGGTCTCGGTGCCAACGGCTGGGGTGAGCACAGTCCGTCGGCGATCACCGGCCCGCTCGGTGGGGTGCTCGAGGAGGGCTACGGCCTCGGCGCCACGATCCTGATCGAGGTGCTGCTCACCGCGCTGCTGGTGTTCGTGGTGCTGTCTGCCACCGATCAGGTCTCGGACGTGCTCATGGCCGGTGTCGCGATCGGTTTCACCCTCGCGGTGATCCACCTGATCGCGATCCCGATCGACAACACCTCGGTCAACCCGGCGCGCAGCCTCGCGGTCGCGCCCTACCAGGTCGGTGCGCTCGGCCAGTTGTGGGTGTTCATCGTGTTCCCGCTGATCGGCGGCGCGCTGGGCGCACTGGTCTACCGGCTGCTGTTCGGGAACACCCGCGGCCTGCGCGCGTAACGCGCGACCGCTGTTTCGCTGCGCTCCGGCTTCACTGCCAGCCGAAGTCGGAGCGCAGGCGGGTAGCGACCGCGTCGAACCGCCTGCGGTCCAGGATCGCGCCTTCGCGCCGGATGCCTTCCTCCGGGACGTCGAGAACCCGGTCGAGCCGAACCCAGCTCGGCCGGTTCTCGGCGTCCCAGGCGCCCGGCCCCAGCGCGAGCCAGTCGCGGTGGCCGTCGCGGTCGCTGTTCGACGAGAGCATCAGGCCGAGCAGCGTCGAGCCGTTGCGGCCGACGACGAGAACGGGCCGGTCCTTGCCCTGGCTCGCGTCCTCCTCGTAGGCGACCCACGTCCACACGATCTCACCGGGATCGGCGCGACCGTCGAGGTCGGGCGCGTAGTCGATGCGCCGCGCCCGGTGCGCGGTGGGGGCGCTGTGCGAGGTCACCGGCCGGCCGGGTGTGGGGGAGGGCCGATCGGTCTGCGCCGACCCGCCGAGTGCGGTGCGTGCCCTGTCCGCGGCGATCGTGCGGGCCTTGTCCAACGCACCGGATCGCTGCAGTTGATCGAGCAGTCGAGGACCCTGCTCCACCGCCAGCTTGCCCAGTTGCTTACCGAGTTTCTTCCACGTACCCGCCACGGTCGCCGAGCTTAGCGGCGCCGGGGCGGCAGTGTCCGTGGCGGCAGGTCAACGGTCCCGGATGAGGCCGATGACTGTGTTGGCAGAAGAAGTGCTGTACGTCACAACATGCCTCCGTGGCGGACGGGAACCAGATTGCGATTTCGCGCCTCCAATCCATACCGGTGCAGGGGGCACCGGAACGGAAGAACTGGGGGGATGCGATGAACGTACGGAAAGCCACCCTTGCGAGCGCGCTCGTTGCCGCTGGTCTGCTTGTGCCGGCCTTCTCATCTGGGATCGCCGGGGCCGCGCCCGGAGACGCGATGTGCCATGTCACGTCGGAAAATCCGCACGCCTCGAAGGGTTCGCCCGGATGGATTGTCGGTAAGGGCCGCATTTCCTGCACGGCGGCCATCGACTCGGTGGAGGTGCTCGTACAGCTCGAGCAGTTGATCGACGGAAAGTGGGTTGCGGTCGGCCAAACCGGGCGGAACCCTCAGGACAAACCGAAAGCGAATACCCAGTACACCGCTCAGGGGCAGATGGAGTGCCGCCCCGGCACGTTCAGAACCGCAGCCAGGGGAAGCGGTGTGTACGGTGGGCGGCCTTCCGGGTCGATGGCATGGCAGTACTCCCAAACCGTGACCGACCCGTGCAATTGATGAGCAAGGACCGTGGCAGGGAGAAAGAGAGTATGGCAGTGAGTGAGCAAGGTAGTTGGGACGACTTCGTCGCCGACCTCTCCCGGCTCGCGGTGAGATTCGACGCGGAGACCTATCTCTACGACGACCTCGTCGTGATGTCGTCACGTTCACACCTGCCAGGTCACAAGGTGGGCAGCATCCGCATCAGCCGAGTCGACGACGAAGCGGCGCGGGTAGAAGCCGGATGGAGTCTCGACATGTTCGTCGACTACATCGCCGAAGACACCAGCCGTTCGGTTCCCGCGCTCGGATTGGTCGAGGCGATCTGTTCCGGGAACGCGGCCGAGCACTGCCTGATCGACGGAGAAGGCCGGTGGGTGGGGGTACTGCTCGAGGCATGGGATCAGGAAGGGCGCCGATGGCAGGCTGGTTGTCTCGACAGCCAGGAGACGCGAGCGACGCGGCGTTTTCCTTCCTGGCTCGGTCCGGTGGCAGAGGCGACCGGCAACCCGGAATGACCACCCGGGCTCGATGATTCGGCGACATGGGCGGTCTGCCGCACCACGGTGGCATCCTTGCCGGGGCGGCCTTCTGGTGGTTGACCGCGCCCGGCGTCGCGGCCGGGCGCACTACGCTGCGCAGGTGATCCTCGAACACGCACCGCTGCAGGTGAAACCGGGCATGTCCACCGAGTTCGAAGCGGCCTTCGCCCAGGCCCGGCAGATCATCGCCCGGATGCCCGGCTTCCGCCGGCTGAGTCTGTCGCGCTGCATCGAACGGCCCGGCGCCTACCTGCTGCTCGTCGAATGGGACACCCTCGAGGACCACACCGAGGGATTCCGCGGATCGGCGGACTACCAGCAGTGGCGTCGGCTGCTGCACCACTTCTACGACCCGTTCCCGACCGCCGAACACTACGAGCAGGTCGACGCCTGATGCAGAAGTGCCCGTCATGACGGTTGGTGTACCGAAATACCGGTACACCAACCGTCGTTTCGGGCGGACTCGACAGAGCGGAGCGGCTCGTCAGGCGCGGCTCGGGACCCGTCCGGTGGTGGCGGTCGAGAGCACCGCCCGGAACCCGCTCGTCACTTCGTCGGCGAGCGCCTCGTCCGCGCCGTCCTCGAGGGCGTCGAGGATGCGGGAGACGACGACGGCGGGGTCGGACTTGGGGACGTCGAGATGCGCGATCATCGGGGTGTCGGTGTAGGCGAGATGAGCGCCGACCACCTGGGTTCCCTGTCCCGCCAACTCGAGCCGCAGCGCATTCGTCAGACCCCAGAACGCGGCCTTGGACGGGCTGTACGCCCCGGGTGCCGCCAGCCAGCTCAGCACCGAGTGCACGTCGATCACGGCGCCGCCGCCGCGCCGCGCCAGGGTGGGCGCGACGGCGCGGACGAGTTCGAGCGGCCCGAAGACATTGGTCTCGAACGTAGCCCGGATCTCCTCGATCGGGGAGGTGAGCAGCGACGGTGCACCGGTGATCCCGGCGTTGTTCACGACCACCTCCACATCGGTCGCCGCGCCGGCCGCCGCCCGGATCGACTCGGGGTCGGTGACGTCGAGGTGGATCGGGACGACGTGTTCGTCGTGCCAGTCGTGATCGCGCCGCGCTGCGGCGTACACGCGGTGAGCTCCGCGAGCGAGGAACTGGCGGACGAACTCCCGGCCCAGCCCTCCGGTTGCGCCCGTGACGAGCACGGCGCGTCCTCGGATGTTCATGATGCGTCCCTTCGGTGGGTCAGAGCCGTTCGATGACGGTGGCGTTCGCCAATCCGCCTGCCTCGCACATCGTCTGGAGTCCGAAGCGGCCGCCGCGCTCACGCAGTGCGTGCACCAGAGTGGTGGTCAGGCGGGCGCCGCTGGCCCCGAGCGGGTGCCCGAGTGCGATGGCACCGCCGTGCACGTCCACCTTGTCCAGGTCCGCGCCGGTCTCCTTCGCCCAGGCGAGCACCACCGACGCGAACGCCTCGTTGACCTCGAACAGGTCGATGTCGTCGAGGGCCAGTCCGGCGCGCGCCAGCACCTTGCGGGTGGCGGGGATGACGGCGGTCAGCATCAGCAGTGGGTCGTCCCCGGCGACCGCGACACTGTGCACCCGGGCGAGCGGCGTCAGCCCGAGCTGTGCGGCCCGCTCGCTCGTGGTGACCAGCAGCGCCGCGCTGCCGTCGGTGACCTGACTCGCGTTGGCGGCCGTCACGTTCCACTCGATTTCCGGGAACCTGCGCGCCATCGCCTCGTCGAAGTAGGCGGGACGCAACCCGGCCAGGGTGTCCAGGGTGCTGCCGACGCGGATGCCTTCGTCGGTGCGAACCTCGCCGACGGAGCTGATCTCCGCATCGAACAGCCCGTCCTTCGTGGCGGTCGCCGCCTTCGCGTGGCTGCCGAGCGCGAACTCGTCCATCTGCGTGCGGGAGATGCCCCAGCGCGCGGCGATCAGTTCGGCGCTGATGCCTTGGGGCACCAGGCCGTCGGGATAGCGCTCGGCGAACGCGACGCCGCTCGGATCGGTCGTCCCGAGCATGCTCGATCCCATCGGCACCCGGCTCATCGACTCGACTCCGGCCGCGACGGCGATGTCGTAGGCGCCGGCGATCACTCCCTGGGCCGCGAAGTGCAACGCCTGCTGGCTGCTACCGCACTGCCGGTCCACGGTGGTGGCCGGCACCGATTCCGGATACCCGGCTGCCAGCGCCGCGCGGCGGGTGACGTTGGCGCCCTGCTCGCCGACGGTGCTGACGACGCCGCCGATGACGTCGTCGATCAGGTTCGGGTCGACGCCGCTGCGGTCGACGACCGCGCGGAGGCTGTGGGCCATCAGGTCCACGGGGTGCACGTCGTGCAGCGCACCGGTCTCCCGGCCTCGGCCCAGGGGAGTACGGACGGCCTCGACGATCACTGCGTCTCTCATCGTGTGTCCTTCTCGTTCGTGAGCGCCGGGTCGGACCCCGGACGCTCGGTCTGCTGACTGCAACCATCTAGCTATGCAAAACCATACTCAGCGGCGATGGATCTGACTATAGCGGCCAAAAGTCAGTACTCTGGGGGCATGGCGATGAAGCTCGAAGGACCCCTCGCGGACCGGTCGGCGTGGGAAACCGGTGAGCGCTGCTCGATCAGCCGCGCGATGCGGATCGTCGGAACCCGATCCGCGATGCTGCTGTTGCGCGAGGCGTACTACGGCACGACCCGGTTCGACGACTTCGCGCAGCGGGTGGGTATCACCGAGGCCGTCGCCTCGGCGCGGCTGAAGGAACTCGTCGAAGCAGGATTGCTCGCCAAGAGCCCGTACCGGGAACCGGGTCAGCGCACGCGCTACGAATACGTGCTCACCGACATGGGCCGTGATCTGCTGCCCGCAGTGCTCGCGCTCATGCAGTGGGGCGACAAGTATCTACACGACGACGGCGGACCCCTGCAGCTCGTCGAGGACACCACGAGTGCACCGGTCCGGGTGCAGATTCGTAGCGAGGACGGCAACGAGGTCGGGCTCGACGATCTGCGCGTCCGCATCAACCGGAGCGGGAAACAGGCGGGTGCGGAGCCGCCTGTCTCTCGCGCGGAGTCCTGAACGGACCCCGCCGCGACCCTGGATGTGCCTGCGGGGCGGGGTCCGGGGGATGATGGGAAGGCGCGGATCGTGGCTGATGCGATCCTGAAGCGGGACGAGAACGGGACCGGTCGCGACGACCCGGTCGGTGTCGGTGTGCGAGTGAGACGAGGGAACACGGTTTGAGCAGCAACTTTGCGGAAAAGACGTTCACGGATCCGTCGAAGATCCGGAACTTCTGCATCATCGCGCACATCGATCACGGCAAGTCCACCCTCGCCGACCGGATGCTGCAGCTCACCGGTGTCGTCGAGGAACGCGCCATGCGCGCGCAGTACCTCGACCGGATGGACATCGAGCGCGAACGCGGCATCACCATCAAGGCGCAGAACGTGCGGCTGCCCTGGAAGGTCGGCGACGAAGAATTCGTCATGCACCTGATCGACACGCCCGGGCACGTCGACTTCACCTACGAGGTGTCCCGCGCGCTCGAGGCCTGTGAGGGCGCGGTGCTGCTCGTCGACGCGGCGCAGGGGATCGAGGCGCAGACCCTCGCGAACCTCTACCTCGCGCTCGACAAGGACCTGACGATCATCCCGGTCCTCAACAAGATCGACCTGCCCGCCGCCGATCCCGACCGCTACGCCGCGGAGATCGCCAACATCATCGGCTGCGAACCCGACGACGTGCTGCGCGTGTCCGGCAAGACCGGTGTGGGTGTGGCCGAACTGCTCGACGAGGTGATCCGGCAGGTCCCGCCGCCCGTCGGTGACCCGGACGCGCCGGCCCGAGCCATGATCTTCGACTCGGTGTACGACACCTACCGCGGCGTCGTCACGTACGTCCGTGTCGTCGACGGCAAGATCGTGCCGCGCGAGAAGATCAAGATGATGTCGACCGGTGCGACCCACGAACTGCTGGAGGTCGGCATCGTCTCGCCCGAACCGAAGGCGACGGCCGGGCTCGGCGTCGGCGAGGTGGGCTACCTCATCACCGGCGTGAAGGACGTGCGCCAGTCGAAGGTCGGCGACACCGTGACGACCGCGCGCAACGGCGCGACCGAACCGCTCACCGGTTACCGCGAGCCGCGCCCGATGGTCTACTCGGGTCTGTACCCGGTGGACGGCTCCGACTATCCGGACCTGCGCGATGCCCTCGACAAGCTGCAGCTCAACGACGCGGCGCTGACCTACGAGCCGGAGACCTCCGTCGCGCTCGGTTTCGGCTTCCGCTGCGGCTTCCTCGGCCTGCTGCACATGGAGATCACCCGCGAACGGCTCGAGCGTGAGTTCGGCCTCGACCTGATCTCGACGGCACCGAACGTCGTGTACCGCGTCGTCCTCGAGGGCGGCCAGGAACACATCGTCACCAACCCGTCCTACTGGCCCGAGGGCAAGGCCCGCGAGATCTACGAGCCGATCGTCAAGTGCACGATCATCGCGCCGAGCGAGTTCATCGGCTCGATCATGGAGCTGTGCCAGAGCCGCCGCGGCGAGCTCGGCGGCATGGACTACCTGTCCGAGACCCGCGTCGAGCTGCGCTACACGCTGCCGATGGCCGAGATCATCTTCGACTTCTTCGACTCGCTGAAGTCCCGGACCCGCGGCTACGCGAGCCTCGACTACGAGGAGGCCGGCGAGCAGCAGGCTGCGCTGGTGAAGGTCGACATCCTGCTGCAGGGCGAGGCCGTCGACGCGTTCAGTGCGATCGTGCACAAGGACGCCGCGGCCGCGTACGGCAACAAGATGACCACGAAGCTCAAGGAGCTCATCCCGCGCCAGCAGTTCGAGGTGCCGGTGCAGGCCGCGATCGGATCGAAGATCATCGCGCGCGAGAACATCCGCGCCATCCGCAAGGACGTGCTCGCCAAGTGCTACGGCGGCGACATCAGCCGTAAGCGCAAGCTGCTCGAGAAGCAGAAGGAAGGCAAGAAGCGCATGAAGACGATCGGTCGCGTCGACGTGCCGCAGGAGGCCTTCGTCGCGGCGTTGTCGTCGGAGGCTGCGTCCGACAAGCCCAAGAAGTAGGCGCCACCCCACCGGAAGGAACCCACCGTGCTCGACACCTGGCTCACCCGTGAACTCGGAATCACCGTTCCGCTCGTCGGGGCGCCGATGGTAGGACGGGCCGGTGGGGCCCTGGCCGGGGCGGTCACCCGCGCCGGCGGTATCGGCCTGATCGGCGCGGCCCGCTTCCACACCGCCGAATGGCTCGAGGCCGAGGCACAGACGGCGCGGGAAATCGGTGGGGGACTGCTCGGGTTCGGTCTGATGACCTGGTCCCTGGCCGACGACGCCACGCTCCTCGGTACCGTGCTCGACCTGCGGCCGCGGGTGGTGTCGCTGTCGTTCGGCGATCCCGCGCCCTACGTGCAACGCGTGCACGACGCCGGGGCGCTGGCCATCTCGCAGATCAACTCGATCGACGATCTGCGGGTCGTCGAGGCCGCGGGAGTCGACGCGGTGGTTGCGCAGGGCCACGAGGCGGGCGGACACACCGGCCGGGTCGGGACGCTGCCGCTGCTGCAGGAGGTTCTCGAGTCGACATCGCTGCCGGTGCTCGCGGCGGGCGGGATCGCATCGGGCCGCGGTCTGGCGGCGGTGCTCGCGGCCGGCGCCGAGGGCGCGTACGTCGGTACGGCCCTGCTGGCCAGTCCGGAGACCGTCGGCCCGGCCTATGCCCGGCAGAAGCTGGTCGACGCCGGCAGCGGCGACACCGTCTACACCGACATCTTCGACAAGGCGCGGCACATGCCGTGGCCGGAGCGGTGGGGCGGGCGTGCGCTCACCAACGACTTCACCGCGAACTGGCACGGGCGCGGCGCGGACGAGCAGACCCTCGCCGACGCGTACGTCGCCGACGATCCGGAGGTCGGGGTCGTGTACGCGGGGGAGGCGGCGGGTCTCGTTCGGGAGCAGCGGCCGGCCGGGGACGTCATCCGGGACATCGCGGCGCAGGCGGAGACGCTGCTCGCCCGATTCCCCAAGCAATAGCCTCACCCTCGCGACGTAAGGTAGCCTTCCCTAAATTCTGGAGGATGGGGGAGGGCTTCATGAGGGTTCGATTCGCACTGGCCGCCGCCGTCGCGACCGTCCTCGTCGCCGGTTGTGCGAGCGACGAGGACACGACCGGGACGACGTCGGAGGAGTCCCTCACCGTCGAGCACGTCTTCGGCACCACGACCCTCGACGGCACACCCGAGCGCATCGTCGCCACCTCGGGGCAGTGGGTCGACGCACTGCTCGAATTCGGAATCCAGCCGGTGGCGTACCTCAGCGCCGGCAGCATGGGCGACGAGCGCGGCCTGTACCCGTGGCAGCAGGACGTCGCCGCCGACGCGGTCGCACTCGACGACGTCTCCCTCCTGACCGGCGGCGACCTCCCCGTCGAGCAGATCGCCTCGCTGCAACCCGATCTCGTACTCGGTTCGTGGCTCGTCGATTCCGAGGCCGACTTCGACACGCTGTCCGCGGTCGCGCCGACGGTCGCGCCGCTGAGCGACACCGGAGTCGACCGCTGGGACGAGCAGGTCCGTGTGCTCGGCGAGATCCTCGGGCGCAGCGACGACGCGGAGAAGATCATCTCCGATCGTGAGGCCGAGATCGCGGAGGCCGCCCTGCCGGGGCTTGCGGGCCGGACCGGGGTGCTGTCCCAGTACGTGTTCGGGCAGGGACAATTCGTCGTCGTCGCGGACCCCGAGGACGGCGCCGCCGCGCTGTTCGAGCAGCTGGGCATGACGCTGCCGCCGTCTCTCGTGGAGGAGGCAGGGGTCAGCCAGGGCCGTCTGATGTTCAGTCCCGAGCGGGTCGACGCGCTCGTCGCGGACCTGCTGATCATCCTGCCGAACGGCGGGACCGAACAGGATCTGATGGCGCTGCCCGGCTTCGCCGACCTGCCCGCGGTCACCGGTGGGGGTCTCGCCGTCGTCGACTACCCGACCGTTGCCGCGTTCAACACGCCCTCGTCGCTGTCCATCGGCTACGCCCTCGACACCATCCGGCCGCAGCTCGAGGCGATCGCCGGCGCCTGAGATCAGGACGGGTGGAGATGGGCGGGGTGGAACGCGCCGGTCTGAATCTGCTCCTCCGCGCGGATGACGTGTACCACCGCGTTGATCTGCGCCAGGTGTGTGAACGCCTGCGGGAAGTTGCCCAGGTGACGGCCGGTGTGCGGATCGATCTCCTCGGCATAGAGCTCGAGCGGGCTGGCGAAGCCGAGCAACCGCTCGCACAGCGCGCGGGCCCGCTCCACCTCGCCGATCTCGACCAGTGCCGACACCAGCCAGAACGAACAGATCGTGAAGGTGCCCTCCTCGCCGGCAAGGCCGTCGTCGGTGGTCTCGACCCGGTAGCGCAGCACCAGGCCGTGCTCTGTGAGTTCGTCGGCGATGGCCAGAACCGTCGCTCGGACCCGCGGGTCGTCGGCAGGCAGGAACCGTAGCAGTGGAATCAGCAGCGCCGACGCATCCAGCGACGGATGCCCGTACCGCTGGGTGAACACCCCGCGTTCGTCGACGCCGTGCGCGAGGACGTCGGCCTTGATCTCGTCGGCCATCTTCTGCCACTGCATCGCGTAGCTCTTCTCGCCCTGCATCGCAGCGAGTTTCGCGCCGCGGTCGAGGGCGACCCAGCACATCACCTTCGACGAGACGAAGTGCTGGGGTTCGCCGCGTACCTCCCAGATTCCGCGGTCGGGTTCCCGCCAGTGCTTCAACGCCTCCTCCACCTGGCGCTTGAGCAGCGGCCACAGCGAATCGGGCACGTGCTCACGGGATTTGACGTGGAGGTACACCGAATCGAGCATGGTGCCCCAGATGTCGTGCTGGGACTGGTGATAGGCGCCGTTGCCGATCCGCACCGGCCTGGCCTCGTCGTATCCGCACATGTGGTCGAGTTCGGATTCCTCGAGAGTGCGTTCCCCACCGACCCCGTACATCACCTGGAGCGGACGGGGAACGCCGTGCTGGTCACGGCTCGCGTCGGAGATGAACGAGAAGAAATCGTCGGCCTCCCGGTCGAGTCCCAGCGTGTACAGGCCCCACAGAGCGAACGTCGAATCACGCACCCACGCGTAGCGGTAGTCCCAGTTGCGTTCACCGCCGGGAGTTTCCGGCAACGAGGTGGTCGACGCCGCGAGCAGTGCCCCGGTCGGCGCATACGTCAGGCCCTTCAACGTCAGCGCACTGCGCTGCAGATAGCTGCGCCACGGATGATCCGGGAATCGGCCGGTGGTGATCCACTCGCGCCAGAAGTCTGCGGTGGCGGCCATTTTCGCGGCAGCCTCCGCGAACGTCTTCGGAGCCGGGTGGTCGGACCAGGACAGGGCCACGAACACACTGTCGCCCTTGTACATCCTGGTGCGAGCGCGTGCCTCACGTCCTTCGAGACCCAGGCGCATATCGGTCGTCAGGCGAAGTTCCGGATGCGAACCGGCCGTTTCCGGGCGGCAGCGCGCGGTCGCCTCCTCGTACACCTTGCCGGTGTACTCCCACATCGCGGACTCCCGGTTGTAGTCGAACGCCGGCTCGCAGCTCATCTCGAACTCCACGGTGCCGCTCACGCAGCGGATGGTGCGCAGCAGCACGTGCTCGGCATCCCAGTCCGGTGGCGTCCGGCGATGCGTGCGCGACCGGTCGTCGACCGCGTGCCACGGACCCATCACCAGCGCGTCGCGCACCACGATCCAGCCGGTCTCGGTCTGCCAGGTGGTCTCGAGAATCAGCCCACCGGGAAGGTAGCGGCGCGCGGCGGGCACGGTGTGTCCGTGCGGGCCGATCCGGAAATGCCCCGCGCTGCGGTCGAGGATCGAACCGAACACGCTCGGCGAATCCGGCCGGGGCAGGCACATCCACTCGACGGCACCGTTGCGGGCGACCAGGCAGGTCGTCTCGCAGTCCGACAGGAACGCGTAGTCGTCGATCGGCGGATACGGGCTGCGGTGGAGTATCGGCGGCGGCCGGTCGTCGGGATCGGGGTCGTCGAAGTCGATCGTGGCTCCCATCACACAATTCTCGATCCGGCGCGTTCCGTCTGCACGGGGAACGGCCGAGGATTCGGTGGTCGTGGACCCGCCGTCTAAGGTGGGTGCGTGGACCGGGTGGCATCGTGGTGGGACGGATTCGAGCTGTGGCTCGCCGGACTGTCCTTCGTGCCGCAGGCCGCACTGGTACTGCTCGTGATGGTGCCGCTGTGCGCCGGCGCGGCCTGGCTGCTCGACCGTGTTCTCGCAGCGGTGTTCGCGGCCGTCGGACGTCGCGAACACGATGTGCCCGTACCCGTGACGACCGAACCGATGCCAACCGAACCGACGACGACCGAACCGACGACGAAGGACCGCTGACATGCCGCGCTCACGCGTGACCCTGGCGCTGATCGCGCTGCTCGCCATCGTCGTCGTCGCCTGGTTCCTCACCCGCTGACCATGCGATCGGGCCTGATCGGCGGCTCTGCTAGAGTCTCCGGCGTGTCCGTAACCACACTGCCCCGCGTGCGCCACGAGCTGGCGCTGATCGCTGTCGGCAGCTTGTCGGTTGCCGACGTCAGCTGTTGTCGCTGATCGATCCTTCCCGACCCGCGGCATCGCCGCACCGGCTTCCGGGCAATATCGATCGATCTTCCGTGTGCCGATTCCCGGTTTCCGCCGGACGCCTCGGGCAGCGCGCACGGAGCCTTCCGGTGCCGATTTCTGCGGGTTACCACCTCCGTACACCGTTCCTGTAGGAAGGCCCCTGTTCCATGAAGAAACGTTCTGCCCTCGTGTACGCGGCCCTCGCGGCAGCCACCGCGACCGTCCTGTCCGCTTGCGCGGGCGGCGCGAGCGACACCGTCGGCGGTGAGGACAGCGTTGCGGACGGCTCCGGCGGCACCGTCAACCTGTACGCGTACGCGGTCCCGAAGCCCGGCTTCGACCTGCTCATCCCCGCATTCAACGCCACCGACGAGGGCGAGGGCGTCGCCTTCCAGCAGTCCTACGGCGCCTCCGGCGACCAGTCGCGCAAGGTCAAGGACGGCGCGGCTGCCGACTTCGTCAACTTCTCCGTCGAACCCGACATCACCCGCCTCGTCGACGCGGGTCTCGTCGACCCGGACTGGAACACCGGCGCCTACAACGGCATTCCCTTCGGCTCCGTCGTGACGATCGTGGTCCGCGAGGGCAACCCGAAGAACATCACGGACTGGGACGACCTGCTCCAGCCGGGTCTCGAGGTCGTGACCCCCAACCCGTTCAGCTCCGGATCGGCCAAGTGGAACCTGCTCGCGCCGTACGCCGCGAAGAGCGAAGGCGGGGCCAACCCCCAGGCCGGCCTCGACTTCGTCAACGAGCTCGTGACCGAGCACGTCAAGATCCAGCCGAAGTCCGGCCGCGAAGCGACCGAGGCGTTCCTGCAGGGCTCCGGCGACGTGCTGCTCAGCTACGAGAACGAGGCCCTGTTCGCCGAACGCAACGGAGATCCCGTCGAGCACGTCACCCCGCCGATCACGTTCAAGATCGAGAACCCCGCCGCGGTGCTGACGAACTCCCCGAACGCGGACAAGGCCCAGGCTTTCAACGACTTCCTGTACACCACCGAGGGACAGCGCCTGTGGGCGCAGGCCGGATTCCGCCCGGTCGACCCGGCCGTCGCCGAGGAGTTCGCGGCCGACTTCCCGCAGCCGCAGAAGCTGTGGACCATCGCAGACCTCGGCGGCTGGTCCACCGTCGACGCCGACCTGTTCAAGCAGGGCACCGGCTCGATCGCCGTGATCTACGACAACGCCACGAAGTAGGCCCGTTCCGTGAGTACCACCGAGACACGCCCCGGGGCGGGAGCATCGGCTCCCGCCCCGGTGGTGCGCCGCCGGAAGCCGCTGTTCGCCTTCACCGGAGCGGTCGGCCCACTCGGCATCGGCGTGGCCACCCTGTGGCTGAGCATCATCGTCCTGCTGCCCCTCGCGGCACTGACCACCCACGCGTTCGCCGACGGGGTGTCCGGCTTCGTCGACGCCGTCACCGCCCCGGCCGCACTGGCCACGCTGCGGATCACCGTCGTCGTGTCCGTGATCGTCGCCCTGATCAACGCGGTGATGGGAACCCTCATCGCCTGGGTGCTGGTGCGCGACGAGTTCCCCGGCAAGAAGGTCGTCAACGCGCTGATCGACCTGCCGTTCGCGCTGCCCACGATCGTCGCCAGCATTGTGCTGCTGTCGCTGTACGGACCGATGAGCCCGATCGGCCTGCACCTGAACGCAACCCAACCCGGTCTGATCATCGCGCTCGCGTTCGTGACGCTGCCGTTCGTGGTCCGGGCCGTGCAACCGGTGCTGCTCGAAACCGACCGGGAGGTCGAGGAGGCGGCGGCGTCGCTCGGTGCCGACAATTTCACCATCTTCCGTTCCGTCGTCCTGCCGACGCTCGGTCCCGCCATCCTCAGCGGTGCCGGTCTCGCATTCGCCCGCGCCATCGGCGAATACGGCTCGATCGTGCTCATCGGCGGCAACATCCCGTACAAGACGCAGATGGCGTCGCAGTACATCCAGCAGCAGATCGAGATCGACCGCCCAGTCAACGCCGCTGCCGTGTCGGTCGCTCTGCTGGTCATCGCGTTCGTCGCGCTGTTCGTGCTGCGGGTCGTCGCGAACCGCGGCCGGCGCCGAGAGGAGAACGACGCGTGAAACTCTCCGCATTCACCCGGATCTCGCTGCGCACCGTCGCGCTGGGCTATCTCTTCTTCCTGTTGCTCGTGCCGATCGGCGTCATCCTGTACCGCACGTTCGAGAACGGCATCATCGCGTTCGTCGAGTCGATCAGCACGCCGGCCGCGATCTCGGCACTGAACCTGTCGCTGCTCATCGTCGCGATCGTGGTGCCGCTCAACGTCGTCTTCGGCATCGTCGTCGCGCTCGCGCTCGTGCGCGGCCGCTTCCCGGGCCGCGGTCTGCTGCAGTCGGTCGTGGACCTGCCGTTCGCGGTGTCACCGATCGTGGTCGGTGTCGCCCTGATCATGTTGTGGGGCGCCGGCGGCTGGTTCGGCGGCCTCGAGTCCCTCGGCTTCAAGGTGATCTTCGGCCTGCCCGGCATGGTCATCGCCACGATTTTCGTGACGTTGCCGTTCGTGGTGCGCGAGGTCGAACCGGTCCTGCACGAGATCGGCGAGGAACAGGAACAGGCCGCCGCCACCCTCGGTGCGAGCGCGTGGCAGACGTTCTGGCGGATCACGCTGCCGGCCATCCGCTGGGGCCTGACCTACGGCATCGTACTCACCGTCGCCCGCGCACTCGGCGAATTCGGTGCGGTCATCATGGTGTCGTCCGGGTTCCCGGGCGTCTCCCAGACGTTGACGCTGCTGGTGCACGCCCGGTACATCGACGACCACAACACCTTCGGTGCCTACAGTGCCGCGACCCTGCTCATGGCCATCGCCGTGCTCGTGCTGCTGCTGATGACCCTGCTCGACCGCAAGAGGAGTGCCGACAAATGATCACCGTCACCGGGGCCCGCAAGAACTACGGGGATTTCGCGGCGCTCGACAACGTCGACATCGAGATTCCCTCCGGTTCGCTGACCGCGCTGCTCGGCCCGTCCGGCTCCGGCAAGTCGACGCTGCTGCGTTCGATCGCGGGTCTCGAGACCCTCGACTCCGGCACCGTGCACATCGCGGGCAAGGACGTCACCGACGTGACGCCGCAGAAGCGCGACATCGGGTTCGTGTTCCAGCACTACGCCGCGTTCAAGCACATGACGGTGCGGGAGAACGTCGCGTTCGGCCTGAAGATCCGCAAGCGCCCGAAGGCCGAGATCGACAGGAAGGTGGGGGAGCTGCTCGAGATCGTCGGGCTCGACGGATTCCAGCAGCGCTACCCGGCGCAGCTGTCCGGCGGTCAGCGTCAGCGCATGGCCCTGGCCCGCGCGCTCGCCGTCGACCCGCAGGTGTTGCTGCTCGACGAGCCGTTCGGTGCGCTCGACGCGAAGGTCCGTGCCGACCTGCGCACCTGGCTGCGCCGGCTGCACGACGAGGTGCACGTGACGACCGTGCTGGTCACCCACGACCAGGAGGAAGCGCTCGACATCGCCGACCGTATCGCGGTCCTCAACCGGGGCCGGATCGAGCAGGTCGGGACGCCCGAGGATCTCTACGATCGTCCCGACAACGACTTCGTGATGTCGTTCCTCGGCAGCGTCTCCAAGCTCAACGGGCAGCTGGTGCGGCCGCACGACATCCGGCTCGGCCGCACCCCGGAGCTCGCCGAGGCCCGGAGCGAGGGCACCGCCGAGTCGCTGGGCATCACCCGCGCGACCGTCGAACGGGTCGTGCACCTCGGATTCGAGGTGCGGGTGGAACTGCACAACGAAGCCACCGGCGAATCGTTCACCGCGCAGGTCACGCGCGGCGACGCGCAGGCCCTGGGTCTGCGTCCGGGTGAGACCGTCTACGCGCGCGCCACCCGGCCGCCGGCCCTCGACGAGATCGTGGTGGCCGGGGTCTGACGATCGCCGTCCCGGTCCGGTCAGCCCTCCCGGGCGACCAGGACCGGGCACAGGGCGTGGTGCAGCAACGACTGGCTGGTGGATCCGAGAACCGCAGCGGTCATGGGGTTGCGGCCGTGGCTGCCGACGACGACCAGCTGCGACCGCGCGGAATGCTCGAGCAGCGCCTCCTCCGGCTTGCCGCGCTCGACGCTGTGCGTGACCTCGACCTCCGGATAGCGGCTCCGCCATCCGGCAAGGCTCTCGGCCACCAATGCGGTCTGCTGTTTCACGTAGTCGTCCCAGTCGATGAACCGGGAACCCTCCCCGTAGGTGAGGGTGGACTGTTCGGTCCAGCTGTGGACGGCGACCAGGGGGGCACCGACGAACGACGCGAACTCGAAGGCGTGCTCGATCGCCTTGGCGCTGAGCTCACTGCCGTCGACCCCGACGGCCACGGGACGACCGTTGACCGCCTCGGGGGCGGGTTCACCCCGCCACGACACGACCGGGCACTTCGCGTGATTGGTCGTGTAGACGACGTCGGAGCCGTGGAACATCGACTGCATCTCGCTCGTCGTCAGATGACCGAGCACGATCAGGCGGGCTGTTCCGGACTTCTCGACCAGCACCTTCTGCGGTGTGCCTTGCTCGATCTCGCGTTCGATCTCGACTCCACCGGGTCCGGCCCGGACCGCGGTCTCGGCGGCGTCGAGGAGTCCTTCGGCGTCGCCGTAGTCGTTGCCGGACCGTCCGTCCGGCTGCACGTGGAGCAGGTGGAGAGGTTCGCCGAACCGTTGCGCGACGGACGCCGCCCAGCGCGCTGCACCCAGCGAGCTGTCCGATCCGTCGATGCCCGCCACGATTCCGCGTCTGGTCGATGCTGTGCTCATGGTGGTGACTCCTTGGACTCCCATCCAGTGTGAGCCAGATCGCACGATCTTGTCAGCATTCCCGCACGCGAGGCGGATCAGTCTCCGACGGCGTGCTTTCCGCGTTGCACGATCTTCGGGTCGGGGTCGAACACCACCTGCCGGTCCTTGTCGTCGTAGTCGAACCTGTTCAGGAAGTGCCGCATCGCGTTGATGCGTGCGCGCTTCTTGTCGTTGGACTTGATCGTGGTCCACGGCGCGTGGTCGGTGTCCGTCCGGCGGAACATCTCCTCCTTCGCCTCGGTGTACCTGTCCCACTTGTCCAGTGACTCGAGGTCCATGTTCGACAGCTTCCAGCGGCGGACCGGATCGAGCTGGCGGATCGCGAATCGGGTGCGCTGCTCGTTGCGGGTCACCGAGAACCAGAACTTGGTCAGGGAGATCCCGGCGTCGATGATCAGCTGCTCGAACAGCGGCACGTGCATCATGAACCGCTCGTACTCGTCGTCGGTGCAGAAGCCCATCACCCGCTCGACACCCGCGCGGTTGTACCAGGACCGGTCGAACAGCACCAGTTCACCGGCAGTGGGGAAGTGCGCGATGTATCGCTGCAGGTACCACTGTCCGCTCTCGCGTTCGGAGGGTTTGCTCAGCGCGACCACCCGGGCGTGCCGCACGTTGATGTACTCCTGGAACCGTTTGATCGTGCCGCCCTTGCCGGCGGCGTCACGACCCTCGAACACGATGATGTGCTTGGAACCGTTCTCGAGCGACCAGGCCTGGAACTTCAGCAGTTCGATCTGCAGCAGGTACTTCTCGACCTCGTACGTCGCGCGGTCCATGCGGTGGTCGTACGGGTAGTTCTCCCGCCAGGTGTCGACGGCGCGGCCGTCGATGTCGATGAGATCGGGATCTTCGCCGTGGTCGTCGCGCACGGAGAACCCCTCGGTGCGGAGCCGGTCGATGTAGTGGCGCAATTCGCTCTGCACGGGAGTCTCCTGGTCCTCGGTGCAACGGGGAACGGCATCCGTTGTAACCGTTGCAGATGAACCAGGGTAGAACGACACGCGGCCGCCCGGGCTCAGGCGCTGCGCAGCACCTGGGTGCGCTCGGTGTCCGCGAGTGCCTCGAGGTACCGACGCTCGACGACGAATCCGACGGCGTCGCCGGTGGCGAGGGGAGCGGCGAACCGGACGTCGGGAAAGGCGAACCGCGCGGCGTCGCAGGCGCGGTCCCACAGGAGACCGGGAGCGAGCAGCCACGGCGCGACGACCAGCCGGCGGGCACCGGCCTCGCGGAGTTCGGTGAGCGCGCCGACGACACCGGGGGCCGACGTCGCGAAACATGCCCGCACGTGGGTCCAGGAGGTGCCGTCGAGCAGTCGCGGCGCGACGGCGGCGGTTGCCGCATCGGCACCGGGACGCCGTGAACCGACCGCGCACATCGCGATTCCCACGGAGGGATCGAGGCGCGAGACGCCGGTCGCGGCCACGTTGTCCCGTGCCGCCGCGGTGAGCAGACGGTCGGCACCGAGGACGTCGCTGCACACCACGTCGAGACGGGGGTGCCGGACGCGGGCGTCGGCGAGGATGCCGGGCAGGTCCACGCGCGCGTGGAATGCGCTGCCCAGCAACAGCGGAACGACGACCACGCGCCGATGCCCCTCGGCGGCGACGGCGTCGAGGGCCTGCCGCACCGAGGGCGCGTTGAGATCCAGGAACGCCAGGCGCACGGACCAGCCGGGTCGTCGCGCCCGCAACGCCGCGAGTGCGGCAGCCATGGCCTGCGCGGAGCGCGGGTCACGACTGCCGTGCGCGACGGCGATCACCGGGATCATGCCGGGACGTGTTCCCCGAGCTCGATCTGAGCCAGACCGTTGCCCACCAGGCCGGCGGCGAGCGTGTTGCCACCCGCCGGATCGATGAGCAGGAAGCTGCCGGTGCGGCGGTTCACGGTGTAGTCGTCGGCCGGGATCGGCTCCGCGACGCGCACCGAGATGCGGGCGATCTCGTTGAGCTCCACCGTTTCCGGGTGGGGGATCGACGTCAGGTTCTGCTCGTCGAAACGCTCCTCGAGCGTGCCGACGATGGCCTGGGTCGTGCGGGTGCCGTGCTTGAGCAGCAGCCGGGCGCCGGGGCGCAGCGGCTTCTCGGCGAGCCAGCACACGGTCGCCTCGAACTCGCCGATCGGCTCGGGTGCCTTCTCGGGAGACGCGATGAGGTCACCGCGGGAGATGTCGACGTCGTCGGCCAGGATCAGCGTGACCGAGCGACCCGCATGCGCGACGTCGAGTTCGCCGTCCGCGGTGTCGATGCGCTCGACGGTCGTGCGGATGCCCGAGGGCAGCACGACGACCTCGTCGCCGGGACGCACCGAACCGGACGCGATCTGCCCGGCGTAGCCGCGGTAGTCGGGGTACTCGGCGGTGCGGGGGCGGATCACGTACTGGACCGCGAAACGCAGGCCGGAATCGTGACGGCCGTGCACGTCGGCGTCGACGGGGACGGACTCGAGGTACTCGATGAGCGTCGGGCCGTCGTAGTACGGGGTGTTCTCCGAGCGGGTCGCGACGTTGTCGCCGTGCAGTGCGGAGACCGGGATCTCCTGCACGTCCTCGGACGCCCAGCCCAGCGACGAGGTCAGCTCGTTGAACTCGGCGGAGATCTGCGCGAACACCGTCGCCGGATCCTCGACGAGGTCGATCTTGTTCACCGCGAGCACCAGTTTCGGCACACCGAGCAGCGCGAGGACGGCGGCATGCTTGCGGGTCTGCGAGATCACACCCTTGCGGGCGTCGACGAGCAGCACCACGAGCTGCGCGGTGGACGCGCCGGAGACGGTGTTGCGGGTGTACTGGACATGCCCCGGGGTGTCCGCGAGCACGAAGCTGCGCTTCGGGGTCGCGAAGTACCGGTAGGCGACGTCGATGGTGATGCCCTGTTCGCGTTCGGCGCGCAGGCCGTCGACGAGCAGAGACAGGTCGGGGGTGTCGAGGCCCTTGTCGACCGAGGCGCGGGTGACCGCGTCGATCTGGTCGGCCAGGACGGACTTGGTGTCGTACAGCAGGCGGCCCACCAGGGTGGACTTGCCGTCGTCGACGCTGCCCGCTGTAGCGAGTCGAAGCAGGTCGCTCATGATCAGAAATAGCCCTCTCGCTTGCGGTCTTCCATGGCCGCTTCGGAAACTCGGTCGTCACCGCGGGTCGCACCGCGTTCGGTCAGACGGGACGCGGCGACCTCGGCGAGGATCTCCTCGTTGGTCGAGGCCTCGGACAGGATCGCGCCGGTGGTGGAACCGTCGCCGACGGTGCGGTACCGCACCGAACGGGTCTCGAGCTCCTCGCCCTCGGCGGGACCGCCCCACACGCCGGGGGTCATCCACATGCCGTCGCGCCGGTACACCGGACGCTGGTGCGCGTAGTAGATGCTCGCGAGCTCGACGTTGTCGCGGGCGATGTACCGCCAGATGTCGAGTTCGGTGAAGTTGCTGAGCGGGAACACCCGGACGTGCTCGCCGGGGGCGTGCTTGCCGTTGTACAGGTTCCACAGCTCGGGACGCTGACGCTTCGGATCCCACTGCCCGAATGCGTTGCGCAGCGAGAAGATCCGCTCCTTGGCGCGGGCGCGTTCCTCGTCGCGGCGGCCGCCGCCGAACACCGCGTCGAAGCGGTTCTCGGAGATGGCGTCGAGCAGCGGAACGGTCTGCAGCGGGTTGCGGATTCCGTCGGGCCGCTCGGTGAGGCGACCGTCGGCGAGGTAGTCCTCGACCTTCGCGACGTGCAGGCGCAGGTTGTACTTCTCGACGACGTGGTCGCGGAAGGCCAGAACCTCGGGCAGGTTGTGTCCCGTGTCGACGTGCAGCAGCGCGAACGGCAGCGGCGCGGGCCAGAAGGCCTTGAGCGCGAGGTGCAGCAGCACCGTCGAGTCCTTGCCGCCGGAGAACAGGATCACCGGACGTTCGAACTCGCCGGCGACCTCACGGAAGACGTGGATCGCCTCCGACTCGAGCGCGTCGAGGGTGTCGAACTTGTTGCCGTCCAACTTGATTCGGGATTCCGAAAGGTTCGTGTCGATGAGTGTCATGAGGAGTGCAACCCGCATTCGGTCTTGGCTCGGCCGGCCCACCGTCCGCTGCGCGGATCGGCTCCGGGAAGTGGTTTGACGGTGCAGGGGGCGCATCCGATGGACGGATAGCCCTCGTCGACCAGGGGATTGACGAGAATCCCGTGCTCGTCGATGTAGTTCTGCATGTCCTCGTCCGACCACGCGGCGATCGGGTTGATCTTCACCAACCCGAACGCCTCGTCGAACGAGACGAGCGGCGCGTTGGCCCGAGTCGGGGCCTCGACCCGGCGGATGCCGGTGACCCACGCGCGGTAACCCTTCAGGGTTTCCTTCAGCGGCACCACCTTCCGCAACCGGCAGCACTCGTTCGGATCACGCGCGAACAGATCCTTGCCGAGCAACTCGTCCTGCTCGGCCACGGACCGGTCCGCCTTCGCCTCGACGAGATTCACCCCGTACACCTGGGCGACGGCGTCCCGGGTGCCGAGCGTCTCGGCGAAGTGGTACCCGGTGTCGAGGAACAGCACGTCCACGCCCGGCCGAACCTGCGCGGCGAGATGCACGAGCACCCCGTCCTGCATGTTCGACGCGACGATGTAGCCGCTGCGGTCGCCGCTCACTGCGGAACCGAAGGTCTCTTCGGTCCATTGCAGCAATTCCAAGGCCGAGGCACCTTCGAGGCTCGCTGCCCCCTGCGCGGCGAGAATTCGAAGGTCCTCGGTGGTCTCTGTGGTGGTCATCGAAGGTCCGCCTCCTCTGCGCGCACGGCCCACTGAGCGAACCGCTCGCCCTCGGACCGCTGTTTGACGAAGTTGCGCACCACTCGCTCGATGTAGTCGCCGAGCTCGGTGCTGTTCACCTTGTGCTGCCGCAGTTTCCGGCCGAAACCGCTGTCGAGGCCGAGGCTGCCGCCGAGATGCACCTGGTAGCCCTCGACCTGGTTGCCCTCACCGTCGTCGACGAGCTGGCCCTTGAAACCGATGTCCGCGATCTGCGACCGGCCGCACGAGTTCGGGCAGCCGTTGATGTTGATGGTGATCGGGACGTCGAGCTGCGCGTTGATGTCCGCGAGCCGCTCCTCGAGTTCCGGTGCGAGCACCTGGGAACGCTTGCGGGTCTCGACGAACGACAGCTTGCAGAACTCGATGCCGCTGCACGCCAGCAGATTCCGCCGCCACGCGGACGGACGGGCCTGCAGGCCGAGCGGTTCGAGTTCGGCGATGAGCTCGTCGACCTTGTCGTCGGCGACGTCGAGGACGATCAGCTTCTGGTACGGGGTGAAACGGATCCGGTCCGAGCCGATCCGCTCGGCCGCGTCGGCGACCTTCGTCAGGATGGTGCCGGACACGCGGCCCGCGATGGGGGAGAACCCGACGGCGTTGAGGCCGTTGCGCAGCTTCTGCACGCCGACGTGATCGATGGGGCGCGCGGGCTGTTCGGGCGCGGGACCGTCGATCAGCGGACGCTTCAGGTACTCCGTCTCGAGAACTTCGCGGAACTTCTCGATGCCCCAGTCCTTGATGAGGAACTTCAGGCGGGCCTTGGACCGCAGCCGGCGGTAACCGTAGTCGCGGAACACCGCGACGACGCCTTCCCACACGTCCGGAACCTCGTCGAGCGGGATCCAGGCGCCGACCCGCTGCGCGAGCATCGGGTTCGTGGACAGGCCGCCGCCGACCCACAGGTCGAAGCCGGGACCGTGCTCGGGGTGCTCGACGCCGATGAACGCGACGTCGTTGATCTCGTGCACGACGTCCTGCTGGCCGGAGATCGCGGTCTTGAACTTGCGCGGCAGGTTCGAGTACTGCGGGTCGCCGATGTAGCGACGGACGATCTCGTCGATCGCCGGGGTGCCGTCGACGATCTCGTCGAGGGACTCACCGGCGAGAGGGGAGCCGAGCACCACACGCGGGCAGTCGCCGCACGCCTCGGTGGTCTTCAGACCCACCGACTCGAGGCGCCGCCAGATCTCCGGGACGTTCTCGACCTCGATCCAGTGGTACTGGACGTTCTGCCGGTCGGACAGGTCGGCGGTGTCGCGGCCGAATTCGGTGGAGATGCCGCCGATGGTGCGCACCTGCTCGACGTTGAGCGCGCCGCCGTCGCAGCGCACCCGCATCATGAAGTACTTGGCCTCGAGCAGGTCGATGTTCTCGTCACCGGTGTAGGTGCCGTCGTAGCCCTGCTCACGCTGGGTGTAGAGACCCCACCAGCGGAACCGGCCGCGCAGATCGGACTTGTCGATGCTGTCGAAACCCTGGTGCGCGTAGATCTCCTCGATCCGGCGGCGCACGTTGAGCGGATTGTCGTCCTTCTTGGTCTGCTCGTTGGCGTTGAGCGGCTCGCGGTAACCGAGAGCCCACTGGCCTTCGGCCCGGCGCTTGGCCGGGCGTGCCGCCCGCGGCCGTGCGGGAGCGGAGGGATCTCCGGCGGGGGAGACGTCGGTGGTCGACGACATGCAGGGACTCCTGGGATTTGGCGAGGGACCGGGTCGGGAACGTCGCTGTGGGCTGTACTTCGCGCAGACATGCCTCGACCCGGCAGGATCTGAGGGCTTGCCGGGGTGGTGCCGGCCGACGGCAGTGAGTGACTACCGACAGTCGGCGCAGGAACAGACGGCACAAGGCTGACAGCAGGACGCGCAGACGCGCTTGAAGTCGACGTGGCGGCGAGCCACGAGTCGCACTCCGAGTCCGGTCATGGCGACCATTGTGCCATGTCACGGGGGCGAAGCCGAATCCTGGACCACATTTCCACCCAAATCGGGGGAAATACCGAGGTCACCGCACCGCGGCCGGTCGGCGCCCCGCCCGGCTCTGGAACACTGGAAGCCGTGAGCGAGACGAGAACGGGCAACGCAGCCGCGACCGACGACGGATTCGAACTCCCGGCCGCGGCCCGCGCCGGAGTCGGCAGCCGGCCGTTCGGGGTGTACGTGCACGTGCCCTTCTGCGCGACCCGCTGCGGCTACTGCGACTTCAACACGTACACCGCGGGAGAGCTGGGGTCGTCGGCGTCCCCGCAGTCCTGGCTCGCGGGCCTGCGGCGTGAACTCGACACCGCCGCGGACATGCTCGGCGCACCCGCCGCGAACACCGTGTTCGTCGGTGGCGGCACCCCGTCGCTGCTCGGCGCGGACGGCCTCGCCGACGTGCTCGGCGCCGTCCGATCCAGCTTCGGGCTCGCCCCCGGCGCCGAGGTGACCACCGAATCCAACCCCGAATCCACCGGACCCGAGTTCTTCGCCCGGATCCGCGACGCCGGCTACACCCGCGTGTCGCTGGGCATGCAATCCGCCGCCTCGCACGTGCTGGCCGTGCTCGACCGCACCCACACCCCGGGACGGCCCGTCGCGGCGGCCCGGGAGGCCCGCGCCGCCGGGTTCGACCACGTCAACCTCGACCTCATCTACGGCACCCCCGGCGAACGCGACGAGGACCTCGACCGCTCACTCGACGCCGTGCTCGAGGCCGGCGTCGACCATGTGTCCGCGTACGCGCTGATCGTCGAGGACGGCACCGCCCTCGCGCGGAAGGTGCGCCGCGGGGAACTGCCCGCACCCGACGACGACGTCCTCGCGGCCCGCTACGAACGCATCGATTCGCGGCTCGAGGAAGCCGGGCTGACCTGGTACGAAGTGTCCAATTGGGCGCGAGCCGACGACCCGTCCGCGCGGTGTGCGCACAACCTCGGGTACTGGGACGGCGGCGACTGGTGGGGCGCAGGCCCCGGCGCGCACAGCCACGTCGGCGGGGTGCGCTGGTGGAACGTCAAACATCCCGCCCGCTACGCCGACACCCTCGCGCAGGGCCGGCTCCCGGTCGGCGGCAGCGAGCAACTCACCGCCGAGGACACCCACACCGAACTCGTCATGCTCACCGTCCGGTTGCGCACGGGCCTTCCGTGGGCGGCACTGGGAGCGTCGGAACGGGACGCCGCACGGACGGTCGTCGCGGACGGGCTCGCCGATCTGCGCGGAGATCACCTGGTTCTCACCGATCGGGGCCGGCTCCTCGCCGACGCGGTGGTCCGCTCGATCCTCGTCTAGCTGCTGTGTCGCCTAGCTGCCGTTTCGCCCGTCTGGCAGGCCGGTGTCGAGGTCGATCCAGCTCGCCTCGGTACTCGGAACCCCTGTGCCCGGGATCTCTGCACCCGGGCCGAGTGAACCGCCCGGAGTCAGCGCGTCGTAGTCGAACACCCGTGCGTGCATGACGGTGCGGTTGCGCAGCGCCGACCGCACCGCGCGATGCAGGCCGTCCTCGAGATACAGGACGCCCTGCCATTGCACGGCATGCGGGAACAGATCGCCGTAGAAGGTGGAATCCTCCGACAGCAGCCGATCGAGTTCGAGAACCTTCGTGGTGGTGACGATCTCGTCGAGCCGGACCTGCCGCGGTGGGATCCGAGACCAGTCGCGGAGCGACAGGCCGTGATCGGGATACGGTTTGCCGTCCCGGACACCCTTGAAAATCATGAATCCACAGTACGACGGACCCGCGGCACCGCCGCGGCCTCGGGACAGTGCCTCGGGACAGTGCGCAGCGGCGACTAGACTGGAACGACGAGGCACACTGCGCGCGGCGCCGCGTGCGGGTAGCGCGTGGGCCCGAACCGTGAAGTGTGGCGACAGATACGGAGGTGGGCGGGGATGTCGAGCACCGAGGAACGACGATTCCAGGTGTTGCGCGCGATCGTTGCGGACTATGTCGCCACCAAGGAGCCGATCGGGTCGAAGACCCTCGTCGAGCGGCACAACCTGGGCGTGTCCAGCGCAACCGTCCGCAACGACATGGCCGTACTCGAGGCCGAGGGTTACATCACCCAGCCGCACACGAGTTCGGGGCGCGTGCCCACCGACAAGGGATACCGCCAGTTCGTCGACCGGATCGCCGACGTCAAACCGCTCTCGACAGCCGAACGTCGCGCGATCCTCCAGTTCCTGGAGTCCGGTGTCGATCTCGACGACGTGCTGCGCCGCGGGGTTCGGTTGCTCGCGCAGCTCACCCGGCAGGTCGCGGTCGTGCAGTACCCGACGCTGTCGGCATCGTCGGTGCGTCACCTCGAGGTCGTCGCGCTGACCCCGGCCCGGCTGCTGCTGGTGCTCATCACCGATTCGGGGCGGGTCGATCAGCGCATCGTCGAACTCGGCGATGTCGTCGACGACGAGGATCTGTCCCGCCTGCGCGATCTGCTCGGCTCGGCGCTGTGCGGCAAGCGGCTCGCCGCGGCGTCGATCGCCGTGTCGGAACTGGCCGAGGAGGCCCCCGACGACCTGCGCGACGCGGTGATCCGCTGTGCAACCGTCCTCGTCGAGACGCTCGTCGAGCATCCCGAGGAGCGCCTCGTGCTCGGCGGCACCGCCAACCTGACCCGCAACGCCGCCGACTTCGACGGTCACGCGGGGGTGCCCGGGTCGCTGCGTGCCGTCCTCGAGGCCCTCGAGGAGCAGGTCGTGGTGCTCAAGTTGCTCGCGGCCAGCCAGGACGCGGGTCGGGTGACCGTCCGCATCGGCGAGGAGACTCAGGTCGCGGAGATGCGCGGGACGTCGGTGGTGTCCACCGGCTACGGCGCCGCCGGTACCGTATTCGGCGGCCTCGGTGTGCTGGGCCCCACTCGGATGGACTATCCGGGAACCATCGCGTCGGTCGCGGCCGTTGCGAGATACATCGGTGAGGTGCTCGGCGAACGCTGAGCACCGTTCATGTGTGTAGAGAAGTAAGGACGAGAACCTAACGTGGCACGGGACTACTACGCGACGCTCGGCGTGTCGAAGAACGCGACCGACCAGGAGATCAAGCGCGCGTACCGCAAGCTGGCGCGTGAGCATCACCCGGATGTGAACCCCGACGAGTCGGCGCAGAAGCGCTTCCAGGAGATCTCCGCGGCATACGAGGTGCTGTCGGATCCGGAGAAGCGGCGCATCGTCGACCTCGGCGGCGACCCCCTGGCGTCCGG